>JBAUIQ010000218.1:0-2535 GCA_049683075.1 Pacificimonas sp. | reverse complement strand
GTGCGCGCGCATCACCTCACCCTCGTGAATGTTCAGGCGGCAGCCCATATCGACGACAGTCGCGGTCACAGATCGATCTCGCCTCTGAAGCTGATGTCAGCAGGGCCGGTCATCAGGATATGGTCGTCCGCCCGCCAGTCGATTTCCAGTGATCCGCCAGGAAGCGCCACAGTCACGGCTCGCCCGGTTAATCGCCGGCGCGCGGCCACGACCGCCGCAGCACAGGCGCCGGTCCCGCAGGCCTGCGTCAGGCCGGCACCACGCTCCCAGACACGAAGGTCAAGCCGGGTGGGCGACCGGGCCGCGCAGAAACCGACATTGACCTTCTCCGGAAACAGCGGATCGGCCTCGATCAGCGGCCCCAGCGTTTCCGCATCGACCGCTGCCACATCGTCGACGAAGAATACGACATGCGGGTTGCCGACATTGACGGCGCCCGGTCCCTCCAAATCGCCCCAGCCGACGGGCATGACAGCTGTGTCCATCGCATAGGCGAGCGGCACTTCGTCCCAGGCAAAGCGAGGCGCGCCCATATCGACGGCCGCGCTCGCGCCGTCCGCCCGGCCCTCGATCACGCCGCCCAGTGTCTCGATCCGGACAGCCTCGCCATCCGTTGCGACCAGTCGCGCGACACAGCGTGCGCCGTTGCCGCACGCCGAAACCTCGCCACCGTCGGCGTTCCAGATTCGCATGAAGACATCGGCCTCGTCGGACGGCTCTATGACGAACAACTGGTCGCAGCCGATGCCCGTCCGTCGATCGCAAATGGCGCACACCTGCTCCAAGGAAAGCGTCAATGGCTCGTCCCGCGCGTCGAACAGGACGAAATCATTGCCAAGGCCGTGCATTTTGACGAAGGACCGCTGCATCCGCCGCCACCTAGGTTTCGTGAGGTTCGATGTCCACGAGCGCTCGTCTTCTTCTGGTTCTCTCGCTGCCGCTGGGCCTCGCCGCCTGCGATGCCGAGCCTGCTGCGCAGGAACCCGCAGATATCAATCCGTTCCCGCCGGTCGAGCGGCCGGTCAGCGCCATCGTTTCCGACCAGTATAGCGACGAGGCGAGCAGGCAGGAAACGGGCGAAGCGGAGACGGTTCTGTCCGTTCTGGGGGTCGAAGCGGGCGAGACGGTCGCGGATATCGGCGCTGGTCGCGGCTTCTACATGCAACGGCTTGCTAGCGCGGTCGGGCCGGACGGAACCGTGTACGCGCAGGATATTTTCGAGGATGTCGTCAAGGACCTGTCGGTTCGCGCCAGCGCCAACGGCTTTTCGAATGTCGAGGCCGTTCTCGGGACACCCGACAATCCGCGCCTGCCGGAAAACAGTCTCGACCATGCAGTGATGGTCCACATGTACCATGAAATCGAAAATCCTTACGCGCTGCTGTGGAACCTTCGCGATAGTTTGAAGCCGGGTGCGAGCATCGCGATCGTTGATGCCGACCGCGTTACCAGTCGCCACGGAACGCCGCCCGCCCTTCTCGAATGCGAACTGGCCGCTGTCGGTTTCGAACAGTTCGCGATGGCACCGCTCGAGGACGGCCGCGCATATGTCGCGCTGTTTCGTGCAACGCAGCCACGCCCTGAGCCCGCCGAGATCGAACCGTGCCGGAACCCGGGATAGATCCGGGCGAGGTCCTCCGCTTCTGGTTCGAAGAGCTGGACGAGAGCGATTGGTTCGGCGGCTGTGAAGATGTCGACCGCTGGATTGCGGAGCGCTTCGGGGCATTGCACGCAGCGCTCGCCAAGGAAGTCCCTGATCGCTGGCTGGCGACGCGCGAGGGCGTTCTCGCGGCAATCATCGTCCTCGACCAGTTTTCCCGCAATCTGCACCGCGATGACGCGGCTGCGTACGCCAACGACTCCGCGGCGTTGAGCCTTGCGCACCTAGCGATCGAGCGGGGGTGGGATGCGGACTATGATACGGCGCCGCGACAGTTTCTCTATATGCCGTTCATGCATGTGGAGGACGAGCGCGGGCAGGCGCGGAGCGTCGAGTTGTTTGCCGAGCTCGGCGACGCGGAAACGCTCAAGTTCGCGGAGGCGCACCGCGATGTCATAGACCGGTTCGGACGGTTTCCGGGTCGGAACGCCGCGCTCGGGCGCCAGACGACGGCGGCGGAGCAGGCATATCTGGGCGAGGGCGGCGGGTTCTAGCGTCTTTCGGACGCGCCAGTTGACCCACCGATAGCGCCCGCCCACATGCCACCCCATGACATTCGAAGACATTGCCGACGATTGGGATATATTGGAGCCCGACGACCGCTATCGCCTGCTGATCGATCTCGGACGCGAACTTGAAACCATGCCGGACGCCCTGAAGACGGACGCGACGAAGGTGCGCGGCTGCAGCGCGGACGTCTGGGTCTATCCGGTAAAGGCCGACGCCGATGCCCTCACGTTCCTCGCGGACTCCAACGCCGCCATCACGAAGGGCATTGTCGCGCTGATCCTGGCGCTCGTGCAGGGGCGGAGTGCGGCGGACGTCCGTTCTCTCGACATCGCCGAACGACTGAAGCCCTTCGCCCTCGACAAGCA
>JBAUIQ010000217.1:0-10805 GCA_049683075.1 Pacificimonas sp. | reverse complement strand
ATCATGTTCGACAAGCTGTCCCACACGCATGTGAAAACGGAAGACAGTCGTTTCCTCGAACTGACGAAACAGGCGCGTGACGATGTGGTGGATATCGTCACGGTCGCGGTCCGGCGTGGCGAATTGGCCATGGAGGACGTGTACGACCGCGACTATCGCCTGCGGGCGGGCACGAACCCAAAGCAATATGATAATCGGTTCAACCTGTTCGCCGATGCCAATATTCGACCGATCCTCGATACACTTGCAAGTGCAGATCCGACGATCCTTGCCACGAGCTGTGCGGACGTGAATGGATATCTGCCGACGCATTTATCGCGCTGTTCTGCGGAGCCGCGGGGAGATCCGGAGTGGGACGGCAAGAACTGCCGCAACCGGCGCATCTTCATGGACGACATCACCGAACGCGCGTTGCGGCCGGAGAATCGCGATTTCATGATCGGGGCCTACCGGATGGATGACGGGAAGGGCGGTCAATCTCGGACCGTGAAAAGTCTGTTCCTGCCGCTGTTCTTCGATGATCGCCGCTGGGGCAATTTCGAGATCGCCTACACGGGGTAGTCCTCTTAGCTTATGCAGATCGTCTCATATTGCAGCGGGTGGCCGGGTCGAGGCGCGAGGCGGCCTCACCCGCAAGGAGTTCGTCGGCGATGCTGGCGGGCGGATCGGGGACGATGGTGAAACCCATGCGTTCGTAGAGTGCGCGATTCCAAGCTATGTCGGTGAAGGTTCGGAGCCATATAGGGCCGTCGGCGTTTGTCGCGGCGGTTTCGATCAGCGCGCGAGCGATCCCTTTTTGCTGATGCAGGGGATCGACGCTGATTTCGTGAATGTAGAGGCCTTCGGCGATGCGTTCAGCGAGCAGGAAGCCGGTTGGGTCGTCGCTGTCGAATGAGGTCCAGAGCGTTCCGGCGGCGCGGCCGGTTTCCAATTCTTCCAGTGCGGTTGGATCGTGTTCCGTGACGAAGGCGTAAGGTGTGTCCGCGAACAATCGTCCCGCGCACCGTTCGATCTCCCGCAGTGCGGGAAGCGTCTCGGCGGGCGGGACGTCGATCTTCACCTGAGCATCAGGCCGCCGTCCATCGCGAGCGAAACACCGGTGACGTAGCTTGCATCGGGTGAGGCGAGGAAAGCGATGCAGGTTGCGACTTCGCTGGGGTCACCGAACCTCTGCATGGGAATGGCGCGCAGCATCTTCGCCGCGCCGCGCTCGTTGTTGCGCAGGGGTTCGGTCAGGCGGGTCTCGATGAAGCCGGGCGCGACCATGTTCACTCGAACGCCGTCGGGTGCCCATTTGTCTGCGAGCGCGCGCGTAAGGCCCCAGACGGCGGATTTCGATGCGGTGTAGGCTGGCACCTCCTTGAGCGCGAGATGGCTGGAGAGCGAGCCAACGTTGACGATCGATCCGCCGGACGCCTGAAGCTTCTCCTTCAGGAGCGTCGAGAGGCGCATGACGCTGGAGAGGTTTACCTCCAGAACCTTGTCGAATTGGTCGATGTCGTACTCGTTCGGCTGGCCGCCACCGGCGTTGTTCACGAGAACATCGAGTGTGTCGAAACGCGTGGCGAGGGCCTCGATCTCGTCCGGTTGATCCATCCGACACTGGACGTAGGTCATCCCGGCGAGGTCTTCGTCCTTATAGTTGTCCGCCGAGGCGGCGGTGCCGGTGATCGTGACCTTCGCCCCCGCATCGCGGAAATGCACGGCTGTCGCCTGTCCGATGCCGCGACTGCCGCCCGTCACCAATATTGTCTTTCCCTGTATCCAGCTCATGCTGCCGATCCTCCATCCACGATGATGTCAGTGCCGGTGGTCCAACGGCTGGCCGTCGAGGCGAGCAGCAGGATGGCGCCGGCTATGTCTTCCGGCTGGCCGATGCGGCCGAGCGGGATTTGCTTTTCGATGCCCGCCTTGCGACTGTCGTCCTTCCAGCTGACGTTGGTCAGCTTTGTCTGGACGAGGCCGGGCGAGACCTGATTCACGCGCACGCCCTCGCGGGCATAGGCGAGCGCCAGGCTTTTCGTGAGGGTGAGGACGCCGCCCTTCGACGCGCCATAGGCGGGCTGGCCGATAGTGCCGCGATGCGAGGCGACCGAGCCGATGTTGACGATGTTGCCGTCGTCCGCGCGGGCGAGGACGGGCTTCAGCTGCTCACAGAGCTGAAACATCCCGGTCAGATTGGCCGCGAGGATGTTCTCGAAGTTCTCGACCTCGAATTCCTTGCGGCCGTACATGACGGTGCCCGCGGCGTTCACTAAAATGTCGAGCTGATCGGGCGCGAGAGCGGCGATGGCATCGCGGTCCGTTGTGTCGAGACGCTGATAGGCGTGGGTGAGGCCTTCATAGTCGCTCGCCGAGGCGCGCGTGCCGGTAACTGTGACATGTCCGCCTGCCGCGGCGAAGGCGTCCGCTGCGGCCCGGCCGATCCCGCTGGAACCGCCAACGATAAGGATGTGGTGGTCGGAGAAGTCGAGTTTCATGGCTTGTGTGTAGGGCAGCCAGCCCGTCGCATGCCCCTCTCCAAAAGCAGGATGACGGACAGATCGCCGCCGCCTAGTCTCCATGGTCATGTTTTTGAACTTTTTCGACGAGCTGCGCGCGGCGCGCATTCCGGTGACGCTGAAGGAGCATTTGACGCTTCTCGAAGCGCTGAAGGCCGAAGTGATCGAGCGACGTGTGGAGGATTTCTATTATCTGTCACGCTCGGCGTACGTGAAGGATGAGGCGATGCTTGATCGCTTCGACCAAGTGTTCGGCAAGGTCTTCAAGGGGCTCGAAACGACCTATGAGGAGGAGACCGCCGAAATCCCGGAGGAATGGCTTAAGCAGCTGGCCGAGGCCGTGTTCTCCGAAGAGGAAATGGCGGAGATCGAGGAGAAGGGTTTCGACCAGATCATGGAGGAGCTGAAGAAGCGCCTCGATGAACAGGAGAAGCGCCACGAGGGGGGCAACAAGTGGGTCGGTACGGGCGGCAAGTCGCCCTTTGGCAATTCGGGCTACAACCCGGCGGGTGTCCGGATCGGCGGCAAGGGCGGCCAAGGCAAGGCGATCAAGGTCTGGGAAAAGCGCGAGTTCAAGAACCTCGACGACGAGGTCGAACTGGGCACGCGCAACATCAAGATCGCGCTGCGGCGCCTCAGGAAGTTCGCGCGCGACGGGGCCGAGGACGAACTGGACCTGAAGTCGACCATTCGCGGGACCGCCAACAAAGGCTATCTCGACATCGTCATGCGGCCAGAGCGCCGCAATGCGGTCAAGGTGCTGATCTTCTTCGACATCGGCGGATCGATGGATGGGCATATTCGGATGTGCGAGGAGCTGTTCAGCGCCGCCTCGTCCGAATTCAAGAACATGGAATATTTCTATTTCCACAACATGCCCTACGAGGCGGTGTGGAAGGACAACAAACGCCGCTGGTCCGAGCGAATGCCGATGTTCGACATCCTGCACAAATATCCGCACGATTATAAGCTGATCTTCGTCGGCGACGCGTCGATGAGCCCCTATGAGATCAATTACCCAGGCGGCAGCGTCGAGCACTGGAACGAAGAACCGGGCGAGGTCTGGCTACGCCGGATGACGGACGTTTATCACTCGGCGGTGTGGCTGAACCCGATCCCGGAAAAGCATTGGCAGTACGGCCAGTCCATCCAGATGATCAAGACACTGATGGAAGACCGCATGTACCCCCTGACCGTGGGCGGCCTTGACGAGGCGATGAAGACGCTGACGCGCTCGCATTAGGCCACGGTTGGCGAGGCTGCCGACCTAGCCGTTCTCCCGCCGATTTATAAAGGCGAGTTTTTCGAACAGCATCACGTCCTGCTCGTTTTTGAGGAGGGCGCCGTGGAGGGGCGGGATCAGTTTCTTGGGGTCGCGGGACTGGAGGACTTCCAAGGGGAGTTCCTCGTGCATGAGGAGCTTCAGCCAGTCGAGGAGTTCGCTGGTCGATGGCTTCTTTTTGAGCCCCGGCACGTCGCGCATGTCGAAGAAGACCGAGAGCGCTTCCTTGACGAGATCCTTCTGGATGTCGGGGAAGTGGACCTGGATGATGTCCTTCATCGTCTGCTTGTCGGGGAATTTGATGTAGTGAAAGAAGCAGCGGCGGAGGAACGCGTCGGGCAGTTCCTTCTCGTTATTCGAAGTGATGATGATGATCGGACGCTCGGCCGCCTTCACCGTCTCGCCGGTTTCGTAGACGTAGAATTCCATGCGATCGAGCTCCTGCAGCAGGTCGTTCGGGAACTCGATGTCGGCCTTGTCGATCTCGTCGACGAGGAGGATGGGAGTCTGCTCACTGGTGAAGGCTTCCCAGAGCTTGCCGCGCTTGATGTAGTTGGAAATGTCGTGGACGCGCTCGTCGCCAAGCTGGCTGTCGCGCAGGCGCGAAACGGCGTCATATTCATAAAGGCCCTGTTGCGCCTTCGTCGTCGATTTGATGTGCCATTCGATCAACGGGGCATCCATCGCCTTGGCAACTTCGTTCGCAAGGACGGTTTTGCCAGTGCCGGGTTCGCCCTTGATGAGGAGGGGGCGGCGGAGCGTCGCGGCGGCGTTGACGGCCACCTTCAGATCGTCGGTGGCGACATAGTCCTTCGTGCCGTCGAAGCGCATGAATTTCGGTCCTGCTGTTGGAAATCAGGACCGAAGCTAGGGGAGGCACCGGATCGCCTCAACCCGCTCATATCGGATAGGCCCGACCGCTAGTCGGCGCGGCGGACGGCGGCGCGGGCGGCGACGAGCTCGAACATCTGCGCGTGCATCATGCTGACCTGTTGGGCACCGAAGCCAAGGGCGCGTGCGGTCGCGGGGGCAGCGAAATGCACCTCTAGACTATCGGCGACATCGCCCGACAGCGTGTCAGGCCAACCGGTCGGCGGGCTGGGCCATTGATGACTGAAGGCGAGCGTGCCGCCGCCATCGAGCGCCGCGCGCAGGGTGGGCCAGTCGATCAGGAAAGTGAGGAGCCCGCCTTCGGCGCAGCCGTCGCGCGTCGACTCGCCGAGCGTCAGCATCGAATCGCGAATAGCGCGAACAGTGGTCTCGGCCGTCGTGAGGTCGGCAAGGTCGGTATGCGGGCCGGTCGCGATGGCGAGGTCGGCAAGCCATCGACGATCCTCATTGAAGGCGTTGGCAGCGGGCTCGAGACGCCCCTCCAATTCGGCGTCGCGCGCACCAACAACGTCGATCAGGCTGGGCAGTTCGGCGTGAAGGATCGTCAGGAAGTGTACGGCGTCGGCGACGAGCTTGTCGGGCTGATCGCAGTTTCCGGCCGCGGCACCGACGAGGGGTGCAACCGCTGCGCGGGCGCGGTCGTCGATGTCCGCGAGAAGACATTCGAACGACGATGCCGTCGGCAGGTTCGCGTTCGGGGCGGTAAGCGACATGAAACATCCTTCGGACGAGCGAGGTCTTCCGAATAGCGATACGCCGGTTAAGGGGCCGTTATGCCGGGCGCGGTTTTGCGCCCAGTCGGGGGAGGCGTCATATGTTCCGAAGCTGGTGGGCCGTTCTTATCGTTGTGGCGGCCGGCACATGTTTTGCCGTTATCGGAACGACGCCGCCGGGTCCGGTCCCGGCATCGGCACCGGAAAATATCTTCTCCGCCGAACGCGCGATGGTCGATGTGGAGCGAATTGCCGTAGAGCCGCACATCACCGGCTCGGCGGCGAACGTCCGGGTGCAGGCATATCTGGAAGAGCGACTGTCGAATTTGGGCTTCGAGGTGCGGTCAGAACCCTTTGAACTGCCGGAACGGTCGGCTGAGAGATTGGTCGATCTGTTTGGAAGCGAGGGAATGGTCGGTCCGCCCACGAACATCATCGGAACGCGCGGGGATGTCGATGCAGGCGATGCGCTTCTCCTGATGGCGCATTACGACAGCGCCGCCGGATCACCGGGCGCTTCGGACGATGCGGCCGGGGTGGCGGCCATATTGGAGGTCGCGCGGGCACTGCCGTCAGGCGCCACGGCCGGTCGCGGACTGGTCGTGCTATTTACGGATGCAGAAGAAATCGGCCTGTCCGGTGCGCGGCAGTTTTTTGCAGAGGATCCTTTGCGAATGAAGGTCGGTGCCATCGTCAATCTCGAAGCGCGAGGGGCGGGCGGGCGCACGCTGCTGTTCCAGACGTCGCAAGGCAATGGCGAGGCGGTCGCCCTTTATGATGAGGTGGTCGACGGACCGGCCGGCTCTTCCCTCGGGACGTTCGTATACGACCTCCTGCCGAACGACACCGACCTGACGCCCGCGTTGGCGAGCGAGATTCCATACGTCGCATATAACTTCGCCTTCGTCGGGCGGCCGGGACTTTATCATTCGCCGATGGCGACGCCTGCGAACCTCGATCGCGGATCGCTGCAGGATATGGGCGCGCAGGCGCTCGACCTGACGCGTGCACTTCTGAACGGACCGTTGCCGGAACCGAGTCCGAGCTGGACCTTCTTCGATATTTTCGGCCTGACGATGGTCAGTTATGGGACGGCCATCGGCTGGGCGCTGATCGTTGTCGTCGTAGGCCTCTATGCAGGTGCCGTGCGCCACGGACTGTGGTTGACCCCCGTCGCGTTCGGAGCGGGCGCAACGCTGACCCTGCTCGCCGTAGGTGGTGGGCTGCTCTATCTTGGCAATCTGGTCTCGGGCGCGGACGGGCCGATGAATTACTATGACCGCCTGGCGGCGATCCCAAAGCTGATGGTGATGGCCGTCTTGCTGCTCGTTTCGAGCGTATTCACAGTGCTGGCGATGTTCGCGCGGAGAGATACGCAGCTGCCGTCCTTTGCCTTCGGGACCGCGCTGCCGATTTTTCTCGCCGCGGTCGGCGTCCAGCTCGCTGCACCGACGACGGCCTATCTTCTTGTCGTACCGTTGTTGCTGGCCGGTCTCGTGGCTCTCCTGATGTCTCGGCCGGAACGCC
Source organism: Pacificimonas sp. (assembly GCA_049683075.1). GTDB lineage: Bacteria > Pseudomonadota > Alphaproteobacteria > Sphingomonadales > Sphingomonadaceae > Pacificimonas. The sequence continues at coordinate 3,891 of JBAUIQ010000217.1, read as the reverse complement.
CTTTCTTGGGAACGGTGGGCGGCGTCCTCGCTCTCTCCTTTGCCGCCGTTTCGGTCGGCTATCTTACTGTGTTCGGCTTCCAGCTGATGCAGAGCGTTGGCGGCTTCACACCAGAACCGGCGGTCTTCGCCATGGCGCTCGCGGCGCTGACACTATGGCCGCTGATGCCCGCGGTGCGAAAGATGCGCGCGCAGGCGGTTGCGGGGGCGTTGTTGCTGGCCGGAATGGGCGTAGCCTTGTGGGTGCGTCTGGACCCGGTCGCCGACTCGGTCGCGACCTATAGCAGCTTTGGCTAGTTTACGCGTACATAGTCGGAATATGTGGACCTGGTCGTCTGGCGACCGGACTTTCCAAGCATGGACCCTGCCATGCTGATGGTCTGAGTCGCGAGGACCGGCGTTCCATCGTCGAGGCGCTGGAAGCGCGTTTCGACCTGCATATCCTCGATTTTCGCGACCAGCATGGCGCGAGCCGGTTCCGTCAGGCGAAATTGACTGCGTTCGACCCAGGGCATGTCGCCCGTTGTCGACACGTAGGCGGTGCCCGCAAGCTTCTTCGAAAGGTCCATCGGACCCATATCGAAAGTCTTCTTCGGGAACTTGTCGTAAGTAATCTGCGTCGGCGTTTCCGCGGCCGGCGCGCCGATCCAGCGGGCGATGCGGTGATAGCCCGGGATCGGCCCGTTCCGCGCGTGCTTCTCGGCGTTCTTTCGTTCCTTATCGGTCGGGGTTCGACCATCGATGCTGACGAGTTGCCAACGCTGTTTCTCAGGCTTCCGCGGGTCGAAGCGGAGCGTGAAGGTCTTCACCTCTTTCTCGCCATCCTTGTTCACGCTGGTCAGTTCGGCTGACTGGGTGAACGCGAAAGCCGCCTCCGGAAGTGTTTCGGCATGCGCAAGGATACTGTCCTGAAGCGGACCTGCAAAGGCCGGAAGGGCGACAAGTGTTGCCGCAGCGATGACAAAAACTGAACGGATCATGCGTGTTCCTACGAAGGTCGAACCACGCACCACCCGCGCCTAAACGTCGAGGAAGCTGCGCATCTTGCGGCTGCGGCTGGGGTGCTTCAGCTTGCGGAGCGCCTTGGCCTCGATCTGGCGGATACGTTCGCGTGTCACGCTGAACTGCTGGCCGACCTCTTCCAACGTGTGATCGGTATTCATACCGATGCCGAAGCGCATGCGCAGGACGCGCTCCTCGCGCGGGGTGAGGCTGGCGAGAACGCGGGTCACGGTTTCTTTCAGGTTCGCATGTACGGCGGCATCGACCGGAATGATCGCGTTTTTGTCCTCGATGAAATCGCCGAGCTGCGAGTCTTCCTCGTCGCCAATGGGCGTTTCGAGGCTGATCGGCTCCTTGGCGATCTTCATCACCTTGCGAACCTTATCGAGCGGCATGCCGAGGCGTTCGGCCATTTCCTCAGGCGTCGGCTCGCGGCCAAATTCGTGCAGGAACTGACGGCTGGTGCGAACCAGCTTGTTGATCGTCTCGATCATGTGAACGGGGATGCGGATCGTGCGGGCCTGGTCGGCGATCGAGCGGGTAATCGCCTGCCGGATCCACCATGTGGCGTAGGTCGAGAATTTATAGCCCCGGCGGTACTCGAATTTGTCGACCGCCTTCATCAAGCCGATATTGCCTTCCTGAATGAGATCAAGAAATTGCAGGCCGCGGTTGGTGTATTTCTTGGCGATGGAGATGACGAGGCGGAGGTTGGCTTCGACCATCTCCTTCTTCGCGATGCGTGCCTCGCGCTCGGCCTTTTGCACCATGTTCACGATGCGGCGGAAGTCGGTCAGGCTGACGCCCGTCTGCGCGGCGATGTCGGTGACCTGCAGGCGGATATTCTCGATGGCCTGCGATTCGCCCTCGGCGAAAGACTTCCACTTCGGGCCGCGAGACTTGATCTCTTCGAGCCAGTTCTCGTCCAGCTCGTTGCCGACATAGGTTTCGAGGAAGTCGCGGCGGGGGATCTTGTAGCGTTCGGCGAGGCGCAGCATCTGACCCGAGAGGGACATCAGGCGCTTGTTATAGCTGTAAAGCTGCTCGACCAGGAATTCGATCTTGGCGTTGTTAAAGAAGACGCTTTCGACCTTGTCGGTCAGGTCGCGGCGCAGCTTCTGATATTTCGTCTCGAGCTTGTCGTCATAATCGTCGCCGGTGTGCATGACAGACAGGCGCTCGTCCTGCAGCTTCTGGAACTGCTTGTAGACCTTTTCGATGGCGGCGAACTGGTCGAGCGCCATGGGCGTGACCGTTTCCTCCATCTGGGCAAGCGACATGACCTGGTCGTCCTCGTCGTCCTTGTCCTTTTCCTTTGCCGCCTTCGGTCCTTGGTCGGCGGCGTCGTCATCCTCGTCGTCGTCGGCGGATTCCTCGTCGACCGCCTCGTCGCCGTCCTTCAGCTCGACGCCCTTCGGAAGGTCGCTGTCATCGTCACTGTCGGCGGACGCGACCTCCTCGTCGGTAGGACCCTGGTTGAGCATGGCATCGAGATCGAGGATCTCGCGCAGCTGCATCTCGCCCTCGCGGACGGCATCGGCCCAGTAGATGATGGAGGAGAAGGTGAGGGGGCTTTCGCAAAGCCCCAGGATCATCGTGTCGCGGCCCGCCTCGATCCGCTTGGCGATGGCGATTTCGCCTTCGCGGGAGAGAAGTTCGACCGCGCCCATCTCACGCAGGTACATGCGGACGGGATCGTCCGTGCGGTCGAGCTTTTCCTTGGTACGGGTCGAGACGAATTTCTCGGGCGTGGTGCCGTCAGGACCGACGACCTTCGCGTCGGCGGGGTCGGGCGATTTTTCGTCGCCATCGTCCTCGGCCTCGGTAACGCTGATGCCCATTTCGGAGAGCGAGGCCATGACATCCTCAATCTGCTCCGAGGACATCTGGTCCTGCGGCAGCGCCTCGTTCAGCTCGTCATAAGTGACGAAGCCGCGCTTTTTCGCAGAGGCGATCAGCTTTTTCAGCGCTGCCCCGTTCATGTCGATGACGGGCGCGCCGTCATCTGCGTCAACCGTCTTCGTCTTTGCCGCCGTGGCCATAAACTCTTGTCCCGCAATATCTTTCGAGGTCTCAATCGGCGGGGCGGGCATTTGCGGCGGCCTCTTCTTCGGCGGCCAGCCGACGCCCCTGCGCCAACAACCTCAATTCATCCTCGATCTCCTTACGAGCGGTCGTCAGCTCGCGTCGGCGATCAAATTCGTCTTGAGTCAGCGTCGCATATCGCAAGCGCAGCTCGGCATCCTCGTCGTCGAGCGCGGCCAGCGCCGTTAAGTGCCGGGCCACGCAAGCCAGTTCTTCTGCCGCCGCTGCGGCGGGCGTCCGGGGCCGCGTGAAGCCAAATGCCAGGCGATTGGACGCCATGACCTCTTCCGCGAGCTGACCGAGCCCTCGGCGCGCTAGGTCGTCACGAAGGGCGCTCTTGTCAAGCGCCGGGTTGGCGGAAATCGCACGACAGATTCCCGCGCGCAGGCGGGCGGCGCTGGCGTCTTCGATGTCGAGACCCGCAATCTCCTCGCCGACGAGGTCCGCCGCTTCCGGATAATGGAGGAGGCCGGCGAGGAGCGCGCGGACTTCCTTTGCGCGCGGCATCTCGGCGGCGGAGCGCTTCATTTCGGGCGATGCGCCGCGGACAGCGGTGTAGCCAGTTGTGCTGCCGAATGATTTCGATCTGCGTTCGACGAACTTGGCGTCGAAGCGGGCCTTGAACTCGGTCTTGTAGAGTTGCTGAACCCCCGGATCTTCGATCTCGCGCGCATGATCGAAGAGGCGCTGGCGGACGGCGGCGCGGCGTTCTGGTGTGGCGAGATCGTCAGCTTCCGCCTCGGTGCGCCAGAGAAAATCGATGAGCGATTCGGCGCTTTCGACAATGCGCTCGAAAGCCTTGAGG
>JBAUIQ010000216.1:0-2311 GCA_049683075.1 Pacificimonas sp. | reverse complement strand
TGAATGAGGCTGGCCTGGCTCTTTTCCGAGATCATCCCCCGAGCGCAGAATTGCGAAACGAAGAACAGGCTTTTCAGGTTGAGATCGAGCACCGCGTCGTAATCGGCCTCATCGACTTCGGTCATCGGCTTGGGCCGGTTCGTCCCCGCATTGTTGACCACGATGTCGAAGGCACTCTGCTCGTTGAAGAAAGCTTCCACTGCCGTGAGGTCGCTCACATCAAGAACCTGTGCTTCAGCACTTTCGCCGCGCTGACAAATTGCGGCTGATGCCTCGTCGATTTCAATACGATTGCGAGCGATGAGGACCACGTGCGCCCCCGCTTCCGCCAGAGCCGCCGCGCAAGCCAGACCAATTCCACGCCCCGCTCCTGTCACAAGCGCACGGCGACCATCCAGCCGCTGGTCCGGCGTTCGAGGCAGGTCGATGGACATATTGGTCCGGTCTACGCCGCCGTTTCAGGCGTAGGGTCGGCAGCGCCAGCATACGGGATGTTGCGTCCGGCATAGCGCCGCAATCGGATATTCGCCTGCTCCCCGTGACCGGCAAAGCCCTCCATCGCACAAAGGCGGCTGCAATATTCCCCGATCAGCGCGGTCGCCTCGTCTGTCAGGACCCGCTGATATGTACAGGTCTTGAGGAACTTTCCGACCCACAATCCGCCCGTGTAGCGCGCCGCCTTCTTGGTCGGCAGGGTGTGGTTGGTGCCAATGACCTTGTCGCCATAGCTGACATTGGTCCGCGGCCCCAGGAAGAGCGCCCCGTAATTGGTCATGTTATCCAGAAAATAGTCGGGATTTTCGGTCATGACCTGGACGTGTTCGTTCGCGAAATCGTCCGCAACCGAGCACATTTCTTCATAGCTGTCGCAAACCACGACCTCGCCGAAGTTCTCCCAGGCGGGCCGGGCGTAATCGGCGGTAGGGAGGATTTCGAGAAGTCGCTCCACTTCTCGCATGGTCTCGCGCGCCAATTTCTCCGAATTGGTGATCAGGATGGCGGGGCTTTCCGGACCGTGCTCGGCCTGACCCAGCAAATCGGTTGCACAGATCTCCCCATCAACGCTCTCATCAGCGATAACCATCGTTTCAGTCGGTCCGGCGAATAGGTCGATGCCCACACGGCCAAACAACTGCCGCTTGGCTTCGGCGACGAAGGCATTACCGGGCCCCACGAGGATATCGACCGGGTCGATCGTTTCGGTGCCGATCGCCATGGCACCGATCGCCTGGATGCCGCCAAGGGCATAGATCGCGTCCGCTCCTGCCATGGCCTGTGCAGCGACGATTTTTTCCGCCGGCTTGCCATCGAATGGCGGCGCGCACGTAATCACTCGCGGAACACCGGCAACTTTTGCGGTGATGACGCTCATGTGAGCCGAAGCCAGCAGCGGGTACTTGCCCCCGGGGACGTAACACCCGGCCGAATTGAGCGGGATGTTCTTATGGCCCAGAACGACCCCGGGCATGGTTTCAACTTCGACATCTGTCATGCTCGCGCGCTGAATCCGAGCGAAATTGCGCACCTGCGTCTGCGCGAATTCGATGTCCTTGCGCTCCTGCGCGGTGAGGCTGTCCACGCATCGGGCAATCTCATCGTCGCTCAGGCGGTAGTCGTCGCGATCCCACTTATCGAAATTGTTCGACATCTCGCGAATGGCGACATCGCCGCGTTTGTCGATATCCTCGAGCGCACGTTCGACGATATCTCGAACCTTGCGATCGGCATCGGCCCGATCCTCGATCGTTGCGCCTCTCTTCAGCCATCTGGCCACTAACACTCTCCCATCATTCGAGATCGCTCCATCTCGGCAAGTCGCCCAGCATATTGACTGCGTATGCAAATAACACAATAGAGAAGAGCGAAACGGGAGAAACTTAGCGATGATCGAGAGCGGGGCTACGAACGCCGAACCTGGCAATGGGCTGGAACAGCGGGTGGTTCGCTACGCCGATCTCGTTCCATGCTACAACGCGTTTGTCGACACGCGCACTCCAGGTTCCGAGGCGAAGGAAAACTTCACGATCATCGGCCCAGGCGTGTCTGAAAATCCGGACCAGTTTGTTCACATTACCGAACCGCACGGTTTCAATATCGGCGGAGCGCGACAACCGCCGGGCTGCGTGAACTCCCAGCACAGTCACAAGACCGCCGAGGTCTTCGTCGTTCACACCGGCACCTGGCGCTTCGACTTCGGCGAAGAAGGCCACGATGCGCAAGTCGTTCTGCACGAGGGCGATGTCGTCTCCATTCCTACGGATATCTTCAGGGGTTTCACCAATATCGGTGAGGACGTTGGGTATCTTTACGC
>JBAUIQ010000215.1:0-2310 GCA_049683075.1 Pacificimonas sp. | reverse complement strand
TTTCTGACGGAGACAACCAAATGAGAGACGATGCAAGATTGTCAGCGGCGATCATCCGCCTGCGTGACGTCATGGCGGCGCTCCGCGATCCGAACGGCGGTTGCCCCTGGGATCTCGAACAAAATTTCGAGACGATTGCGCCCTATACCATCGAGGAAGCCTATGAGGTCGCGGACGCAATCCGGCGCGACGATATGGATGAATTGCGCGGCGAGCTTGGCGATCTGTTGTTCCAGAGCGTCTACCATGCGCAGCTGGCGGCGGAACGCGGGGCGTTCGATCTTGCCGATGTCGCCGAGGCGATCACCGACAAGATGGTCTCGCGGCATCCGCATGTGTTCGGGCATGAGGATGTGGCCGATGCGGCGGCACAGACCGACAATTGGGAGGCGATGAAGGCAAAGGAGCGTGGTTCCGGCAGCGCGCTCGACGGTGTCGCGCTCGCCCTCCCCGCACTGATGCGCGCCGAGAAGATCCAGAAGCGGGCCGCACGGGTCGGTTTCGATTGGCCGGATGCGGAGGGGCCGCGCGCGAAGATCGAGGAGGAACTTTCCGAGTTCGAAGCGGCGGACGGAGACGCCGAGCGCGTCGCCGAGGCGGGCGATGTGCTGTTCTCGGTCGTCAATTATCTGCGGCATCACGGCATCGATCCGGAAGTGGCGCTGCGCGGCGCGACGGACCGGTTCGAAACACGCTTCCGTCATGTCGAAGCGTCGGCCGGAGCCGCGTTGACGTCATTCGATATGGACGAACTCGACCGGCTATGGCGCGCGGCGAAAGCCGCGACAAACATGGTTATCCCGCGCGGCCAGTCATCGAGCTGAAGCGTGCGGCGCTGAGCGGATCGAGGCGGACGGTCATCAACATATCCTCGCCGTCGAGATCGCGGCCGAGAACACGGCCGTTCGCCTCCAGCCATGCCAGCCGTTCACCATCACCGGCAGAGACGCGGATTTCGTGGACGCTTGAGCCCTCGAGCAGCTTCGCCGATACCGTCTCGAGAAGCTCTTCTACCCCCCTGCCCGTGACGGCGGAGATCGCGACTCGCTCCGGACTGCTGGCTAGTGATCCGGCCTCGTCCGACGGCAGCAGATCGATCTTGTTCAAAACTTCGATAATCGGGACCGTGTCGGCCTCCGGGTCATTACCCCTGCCTACGCCGAGCTCGGCAAGCACCGCCATGACGTCACTTGCCTGCGCATCGGTGTCGGGATGGGAGATGTCGCGGACGTGGAGAATGACGTCCGCCTCCAGCACCTCCTCCAGGGTCGCGCGGAAGGCGGCGATCAGTTGGGTGGGAAGATCGGAGATGAATCCCACCGTGTCGGACAGGATGACCTTGCCCGGGCCGTCGAGTTCGATGGCCCGCATCGTCGGGTCCAGTGTGGCGAACAGCAGGTCTTCCGCCATGACATCCGACCCGGTCAGGCGGTTGAACAGCGTCGATTTTCCCGCGTTCGTATAGCCGACGAGCGCGACCAGCGGATAGGGCGCCTTCTGACGCCGGGCCCGGTGCAGGCCGCGCGTTCGCTTCACCTGCTCCAGCTCGCGACGGATCTTTGCCATGCGGTCGCGAATCAGGCGGCGGTCGGTTTCGATCTGAGTCTCGCCGGGGCCACCGAGGAAGCCGAAACCACCGCGCTGGCGTTCGAGATGGGTCCATGAACGGACGAGCCGACTGGCCTGATATTCAAGATGCGCGAGCTCGACCTGAAGCTGTCCCTCCCGCGTCGAGGCACGCTCCCCGAAAATCTCAAGAATGAGACCGGTGCGGTCGATGATCTTGACTTTGGTCTCGGTTTCGAGATTTCGCTGTTGCAACGGTGACAGGTCGCCATCGACGACGATCAATTCTGCGTCTTCCGCGGCCGCGCGGCGGGCAAGTTCCTCGACTTGGCCGGAACCGAAAAGCGTGGCGGGCCTCGGCGCTCGGATGCGCACGACGGTCTTGTCGACGACATCAAGCGCGATGGCGGCGCTGAGGCTGACGGCCTCTTCCAGACGCGCTTCCGGGTCTCGAGGATTAGCTGTGCGGCTGAGGTCGGGCAACACGACGAGCGCCTTGGCCCCGTAATTCCTGCCGGCAACGTCTTCTGTGATCGTGCTTATGACGGGTCGCCTTCGTCTTCGGGCGTTTCGCCAGCGAACATTTGCAACGTGCCGGACGGCATGATCGTCGAAATGGCATGCTTATAGACCAGCTGCGACTGTCCCTCCCGGCGGAGAAGGACGCAGAAATTGTCGAACCAGGTGATCGTGCCCTGTAATTTAACGCCGTTCATCAAGAACATCGTCACGGGCATCTTGGCC
>JBAUIQ010000214.1:0-4267 GCA_049683075.1 Pacificimonas sp. | reverse complement strand
CGCCATCACGGCCTCCATCTTTTCCGCATAGGGACGCGCTGGTTCGACGCGCTCCTGCGCGCGGCGCAGCTTCGCGGCGGCGACCATTTTCTTCGCCTTGGTGATCTTCTGGGTCGAGTTTACCGACCCGATCCGGTTCTTGAGGTCCTTGAGGCTGGCCATTTTAGCTCTTGCCGTTCCTAACTTTCATCATCCCGAGCGAAGTCGAGGGACTGCGTGATGTTGCTGCAATTCCATTTCGCGTCCCTCGACTTCGCTCGGGATGATGGAAATGGGTTGATTGCATCGAACTCAGGCAAACGTCCGCGCGAATTCCTTTAGTACGTCATGCAGCTTGTTTCGCACGTCGTCCTCCAGCTTGCCGGTGTCCCGGATCGTCGCGAGGATTCCCGAGTGGTTCGCGCGCATGTCGGTGAGGAAGGCGCTTTCGAAGCGGGTGACGTCGGAGGCGGGAATGCCGTCGAGATAGCCCTCGGTCCCGGCGAAGATCGAGGCGACCTGCTCCTCCATCGGCATGGGCGAATATTGCGCCTGCTTCAGGAGTTCGGTCAAGCGCTCGCCGCGGGCGAGGAGACGCTGCGTCGAGGGGTCGAGGTCGGAGCCGAACTGCGCGAAGGCGGCCATCTCGCGATACTGGGCGAGGTCCAGTTTGATGGAGCCCGAAACCTTTTTCATCGCCTTCGTTTGCGCGGCGCCGCCGACGCGGCTGACCGACAGACCGACGTTAATCGCGGGGCGGATGCCCTGATAGAACAGCTCGGTTTCGAGGAAGATCTGGCCGTCGGTGATCGAGATGACGTTCGTCGGGATGTAGGCCGACACGTCGCCCGCCTGCGTCTCGATGATCGGCAGCGCGGTCATGGAGCCGCCGCCATTGGCGTCGTTCATCTTCGCGGAGCGCTCGAGAAGGCGGGAGTGCAGATAGAATACATCGCCCGGATAGGCTTCGCGGCCCGGCGGGCGGCGCAGGAGCAGCGACATCTGGCGATAGGCGACAGCCTGCTTCGACAGATCGTCGTAAACGATCAGCGAGTGCATGCCGTTGTCGCGGAAATATTCCGCCATGGCGCAGCCGGTATAGGGCGCGAGATATTGGAGCGGCGCGGGCTCGGATGCGGTCGCGGCGACGACGATGGAATATTCCATCGCGCCGTTTTCTTCGAGCGCCTTGACGATCTGCGCGACGGTCGAGCGCTTCTGCCCGACGGCGACGTAGACGCAGTAGAGCTTCTTCGACTCATCGTCGCCTGCATTGAGGCCCTTCTGATTGATGAAGGCGTCGAGGGCGACGGCGGACTTGCCGGTCTGACGGTCGCCGATGATCAGCTCACGCTGGCCGCGACCGACGGGGACGAGCGCGTCGATTGCCTTGAGGCCGGTCTGCATCGGCTCGTGAACCGAGGTGCGCGGGATGATGCCCGGTGCCTTCTTCTCGACGAGGCCGCGCGTGACGTCGGTCAGCGGACCCTTGCCATCGATGGGATTGCCGAGGCCGTCGACAACGCGGCCAAGAAGGCCCTTGCCGATCGGCACGTCGACGATTTCGCCGGTACGCTTGACGGTGTCGCCTTCCTTGATCCCGGCGTCCGAGCCGAAGATGACGACGCCGACATTGTCGGCTTCGAGGTTCAGCGCCATCCCCTTGATGCCGCCCGGGAATTCGACCATTTCACCGGCCTGAACCTGATCGAGGCCGTAGACGCGGGCGATGCCGTCGCCAACCGAGAGGACTTCGCCGACCTCGGAAACCTGCGCTTCGGTGCCGAAATCGGCAATCTGCTGCTTGATGACGTCGGAGATTTCAGACGGGCGAATGTCCATGGATTCAGGCGCCTTTCATGGCCCGACCGATATTGTCGAGCTTGGTCTTCAGGGAGGAGTCGATGAGGCGGCTGCCGACCTTTACGATCAGGCCGCCGAGGATGTCAGGGTCGACGCGCGTATCGAGCGCGACCTCGCAGTGGAAATTGGCACGAAGGACGGTCTTGAGAGCGCCCTTCTGGTCGTCGGAAAGTTCGTGCGCGGAGACGACCTCGGCCGTCACCTCGCCGCGCGCATTTGCGGCAATCTGCATATAGGTTCGGATGACGAGGGGGAGTGCGGAAAGGCGGCGGTTCTTCGCCATGACGCCGAGGAAGTTCGTCGTCAGCGGATCGAGCTTCATCTTCGCCGAGACCGCCTGCAACCCGCGCCATGCCTCGTCGCGGTCGACGAGCGGCGAGGTGATGAGCGTGCGAAGATCGTCCGAGTCGGCGAGCGCCGCCTTCAGCGACTTTAGGCTCGCTTCGACCTTGTCGCTGGCCTTCTGCTCGTGCGCGAGGTCGAAGAGCGCGGAGGCATAACGTCCGCCGAGCCCGTGCACCATCGTCGCGCTTGAAGTTCCGGTATCGCTGCCTGCCGTCTGCACGCCGTCGTCGTTCCAAATCCTGGGAGAATTCCGTATCGAGTGCCGACATCCGCGCGCTTCGCTATGGGCAAGTCAGTGCACATGCGAAGGCGAGGGCGCGGAGGGCGACTCCGAACCGGCGGTCGCCAGCTACCATTTGCCTTTTCATGTTGCAAGGCAGCATGGCCCGCCGGAGCGTCTTAGCCCCAGAGCTCTTCCAAGCGCTCGTCGCGGCGGCAACCGCTCCGGTAGAATTTGTAGCGGATCGGGTTCTTCTCGTAATAATCCTGATGATATTCCTCGGCGCGGTAGAAGGTCGGTGCCGCGACGATCTTGGTGGCGACCGGCTGGTCGAAGCGCGCCTCTACGCGGTCGAGGGATGCGGCAGCGGCGTCGCGTTCTGGCGCGTTCCGCGGGAAGATCGCGCTGAGGTAACTCGACCCCTTGTCGCAGAACTGGCCGCGCGCATCGAGCGGATCGACGTTGCGCCAGAACACATTCAGAAGCTCGTTATAGCTGACGACATCCGGGTCGTAGCGAACCTCGATGGCCTCGTAATGGCCGGTGTTGCCGCCCGTGACCTGGTCGTAGGTCGGATTGTCGGTCGTGCCACCGGCATAGCCGGAGACGACTTCGGTGACGCCATCGATCTTTTCGAAGTCGGCCTCGCCGCACCAGAAGCAGCCCATGGCGAAATAGGCGCGGTCGAGGTCGGTCGAGGCCGTTGATCCGTCGTCATTCTGGGCCTGCGCCGAGCAGGACGCGAGCATGGTTCCGGCGGCAAGGGAAATCAGGAGTTTGCGCATTACGGGTCCTCTTTCGGTTTGTGGACGAAATCGAGAGCTGCGCCGTTCAGGCAATGACGTTTGCCTGTGGGGGCCGGGCCGTCGTCGAAGATATGGCCGAGATGGCCGCCGCAGCGGGCGCAGTGGACCTCCGTGCGGACCATGAACAGGCTGCGGTCGGGCTTGGTGCCGACAGCATCGGGAGAGATTGGCCGCCAGAAGCTGGGCCATCCGGTGCCGGATTCATATTTGGTGAGCGAAGAATAGACGGGATTGCCGCACCCCGCGCACGTGAAGACGCCGCGGCGTTTCTCGTCGTTCAGCGGCGAGGAGCCGGGGCGCTCCGTGCCCTCTTCGCGCAGCACATAATATTCCATCTCGGTCAGGCGCTGCTTCCACTCCGCATCGGTGTAGCTGACCGGGTAGCTTCCGCCGCTGTCCGCGCGGACGCCGCAGCCCGCGAACAGGGCAAATGCGCCGCCAGCGCCGACAGCCATTATTTGTCGTCTCGATAACATCGTCTTTGTTGTCCTTTCATGGGGATATACGTTTCCGCGGGCATTTGGTTACACGGCCAGCGACGTTCGGACGCGCTGATGACGTGATGGATCGGAGATACGGACTGTGCCGCGCGGAACGCTCGCCAGGGTGGCGGTCTAGCCCTTACGAAAGTCGAAGCGACGCCTCAGGCGTCTTCGAGGAGATCCCGGACTTCGAAGCCGAGGCGCTCGAGATGGGCGCGGATACGCGGCCAATCGTCGGCCAGGAACTGCTTGCGCTCCTCCTCGACGAGACGCTGCGGCGCGCCCGCGCCAACGAAGAGCCCCAGCCCGCGGCGCGCCTCGACGAGGCCGGCGAGCTGCAGCTCCTGATAGGCCTTTGAGACGGTCAGCGGATTGACCTTCTCACGCGCCGCGAGGACGCGCACGGAGGGCAGAGCCTCGCCAACGCCATGGACGCCGTCGATGATCTCGGCGGCGATCCGGTCGCGAATCTGCAGATAGATAGGGCGCGCGTCTTGCCACATGACTGTCGTAAGACCATAATACAGTAATGAGGTCAAGTCCGTGACGCGTGTGCCGGCACGCACCATGCT
>JBAUIQ010000213.1:0-12008 GCA_049683075.1 Pacificimonas sp. | reverse complement strand
GGATGTCGGTTTCCTGTAGGAAGCCGTAGCGCAGGATGATGCGGAAAAAGCCCTCACCCATGTCGGTAACGCTGCAGCGCTCTTCGACAGGCACATAGGGCACCTCCTCGATCGCGACGGTCAGGATGACGACGCGCTCGTGGATGATTTTGTTGTGCTTCATATTGTGGAGAAGGGCATGCGGCACGCCCGCCGCCTGGCTGGCCATGAAAATGGCCGTGCCGGGTACACGCGTCGCGCTGCCGACGGCGGATTTTACGAAAATCTCCATCGGCATCGCCGCCTCCTGCATGCGCCCGCGCATCAACCCGCGGCCCTTCGCCCAGGTCGTTAGCAGCGTGAAGGCGATGACGCCGACGAGGAGCGGAAACCAGCCGCCGTCAGGCACTTTGGTCAGGTTCGCGGCGAAATAGGCACCATCGACGATGAAGAAGACGGTGAGAAGCGGGATCGCGATCCACGGCTTCCATTTCCAGACAGTGAAAAGGAGCACGGCAAGAAGCGCCGTGTCGATCAGCATCGCGCCCGTGACCGCAATGCCATAGGCGCTGGCGAGGTTCGATGAATTGCGGAAGGTGAGGACGAGGATCAGCACGGCGATCATCAGCGCCCAGTTTATGACCGGGATATAGATCTGGTTCGCTTCCCGCTCCGACGTGTGGACTGTCGAAAGGCGCGGGATGAAGCCGAGCTGGATCGCCTGGTGCGTGACGCTGAACGCGCCTGAAATCACCGCCTGGCTGGCGATGAAGGTCGCCATGGTCGCCAGAATGACGAGCGGCAGGCGCAAATGTTCTGGCGCGAGCATGAAGAAGGGCGACTGGATGGCGAGTGCGGCCTCCGCCGTGCCCGGCCCGAGGTTCATCAGCAGCGCCGCCTGCCCCATATAATTGAGAAGGAGCGCGGGCATCACGAACCACAACCAGCTGATCCGCAAGGGATTGCGGCCGAAATGGCCCATGTCGGAATAGAGCGCCTCAGCGCCCGTGACGGCGAGAACGACCGAGCCGAGCGCGAGGAAGGCGAGGAAACCGTCGGTTATGAAGAACTGCACGGCGTTGAGCGGGTTCAGCATCGCCAGCAGGATTTCCGGGTGCTGGACGATCTGGATTGTTCCGAGCGTCGCAATGACCCCGAAATAAATCAGCATGACGGGTCCGAAGACGGCCCCGACCTTCGCCGTGCCGCGCGACTGAATGATGAAGAGGAAGATGAGGAGCGCGATGGCAATGGGAATGACGAGGGGTTCCAGACCTGCGTTCACCACCGTCAGACCCTCGACCGCCGACAGCACCGAAATAGCGGGGGTAATCATAGAATCGCCGTAGAAGAGCGCGGTCGCGAAAACGCCGAGGACAACGATGACCTTGCCCCAGCGCGCGCGCTCGGTGCTGCGCGAGATCAGAGCCAGAAGCGCAAGCGACCCCCCCTGCCCCTTATTGTCGGCGCGCATCAGGATCGTGACATACTGGATCGTCACGACGAGCGTCATCGACCAGAAGATAAGGCTGATAACGCCGTAAATATGCAGCGGATCGAGCGCGAGCGGATGCGGGCCCACGAACGTTTCGCGAAAGGCATAGAGCGGCGAGGTGCCGATATCGCCAAAGACGATGCCGATCGCGCCCAGCGCCAGCTTCGCCGTCGCCCAATGGCGATCCTCTCGAGGATCGCCCGATCCGGGTTGGCGATCTTCGCCCGTCGGAGTCTTGGTGGATGTGGTCATCGGGTGCGCCGCAGCGCGTCCCTCTTCGCAGGTGCACAAAAAAAGTGGCGGCGCTCTAGCAGCGCGGCGGAGTCGGGGCAAATCGCGTCCGGAATGCGCTCGCCGCTTCTCGTGGTGCGCGCAATAAAGTTGCGCTAAGGCCGCGGGCGCAAACACAGGGCTGAAGAAGGCGACTCGCAATGAAGATCGGCGTCCCGAAGGAAATCAAGAATCATGAGTATCGCGTCGGGATGACGCCGCCGCCTGTTTACGAACTGACCGGCGCGGGCGGACACGAGGTGGTCGTCGAGACTGGCGCGGGTGCGGGGATCGACTTTTCCGACGATGACTACCGCGCCGCGGGCGCAACCATCCTCGACACGCCGGACGAGGTGTTCGCGACTGCCGACATGATCGTGAAGGTGAAGGAACCGCAGTTGCACGAGTGCGCAATGCTGCGCGAGGACCAGATCCTGTTCACCTATCTCCACCTCGCAGCTGACAAGCCGCAGGCCGAAGCGCTGATGAAATCGGGCGCGATCTCGATCGCCTACGAGACCGTCACGGACAAGACGGGCGCGCTGCCGCTGCTTCGTCCGATGAGTCAGGTTGCGGGACGACTGTCGGTGCAGGCGGGCGCGCATTATCTTGAAAAGGCGCAGGGCGGGCGCGGCATCCTACTGGGCGGCGTTCCGGGCGTCGCCCCGGCCAAGGTCGCCATCCTCGGTGGCGGCGTCAGCGGTTTCAATGCCGCGCAGATGGCGGTCGGGCTGGGCGCAGACGTTACGATCTACGACGTCTCCACCATGCGCCTCGCCGAGCTGGACGAGCTGTTCCAGAACCGGGTGAAGACCGTCTACGCGTCCGCCGCCGCCGTCGAGCGCGCCGTCGAAAATTCGCACCTTCTGATCGGCGCCGTCCTCATTCCCGGTGCCGCTGCGCCGAAATTGGTCACGCGTGAAATGCTGAAATCCATGCGGCGCGGGTCCGTGCTGGTGGATGTCGCCATCGACCAGGGCGGCTGCTTCGAGACCTCACGGGCGACGACGCACGATGATCCGGTCTACGTCGAGGAAGACGTAATTCATTATTGCGTGGCGAACATGCCGGGCGCGGTGGCGCGTACGTCGACCTTCGCGCTGAACAACGCGACGCTTCCTTACATCGTGAAGCTGGCGAACATGGGCGCGCATGCCGCGATGGCAAGCGACCCGGGGTTCGCGATGGGCCTGAACGTCGCGGGCGGCAGGATACGCCATGATGCCGTGGCAACGGCGCTGAAGCTCTAGGCTAACCGATACGGGCGAAAGGCTTCAACGTCTCGGCGACGGCCTCCAGCTTGTCCTCGTCATCGACGACCGCAAGCAGTTCCTGCGCCCTCGCGATGATCAGTTCCTCGAAGCCGTCCTTCGGCGTCGCTTTGGCGGCGGGTGTCAGGAGGGCGCGCAGCTGCTTCGTCTCATCGGCGCGGCCAATGTCGACGAGACCCATGGCGTAGAAGGTCCGGAATGTCGGATCGTTCGGGGCAAGGCGGACCGCGCGATCGAAGCTTTCGATGGCCGCATCTTTCTTCGCTCCGAGCGCGGCGCCTGCGATGAAGCTGCCAAGTGTGCCGACGGCACCCGAATGCCAACCGCCGAGTGAGGCATGGGCGAGCGGGTTCTTCGGAGCGGCCTTGCGGGCCTGCTGCATGAGTTCGCGCGCAGCCTTTGCGTCAGTACGGCCGTTGGTCAGTTGGGCTCGATAGCCGATGGCGATGGCCTTCTGCAGGAGCGCGTCCGGGTTGCCGGGGGACTTCGCGAGCGCCTCGTCAGCGTCGGCAATCGCATCCGCGATCAGAGCTTTCGCCTTCGCTTCCGACGTCGATTCATAGGCTGCGACGACGAGCGCCGACCTTGCGGCGAGCGCGAGGCCGTCGACAGTGCCAGTCTCCCGTGCCGCCACGGTCGCTGCGGTAAACTTGCCGTCCCGGAACAGGGCGTCGGCAGACTGGGCATATACGGGCGCGGCGAGGGCAAGAGCCAAACTCAGCAAAACGAAGTTCTTCGTCGGGCGCCTCATCGGGACAGGGCCTCCGCGATCAGTTTGCGACTGTTGTCGATGCCGTAAAGCGAGATGAAGCTGCCCATGCGTGGTCCCTGCGACGAGCCGAGGAGGGTCTCGTAAAGACCGGAAAACCAGGACCGGAGCGGCTCGAACTCATGGGCCTTGCCGACCGCATAGACCTCATTCTGGATGTCCTCCGCCTGAACGGAGGCGGGCAGCCCCGCCAGGCGAGAGTCGAGGTCTTCGAGCGCGGCACGCTCTTGATCGGTCGGCGCGCGCTTTACGAGCGAGGGAGCAACGACGTCCTGCACATAGCGGACGGCGTGACCGATCAGGGCGTCGAGTTCGGGATGCGTTTCGGGCGTGGCGTCGGGCGCATAGTTAGCGAGATAGGCCCACACCGTATCCCGGTCCGCCTCTTCGCCCATGACGCCGACGAGATTGAGGAGCAGGCTAAACGGTACGGGCAGGTCGGCAGGCGGCACCTCGCCGGCATGGACGTGGTGCGCGGCGTTGCCGAGCCGCTTCGGCCAGTCCTGTTCGGGATAGAGCGCGCGGGCGGCGTAATAATCGTCGACGATCTTTGGAATGAGGCCAGTGTGCAGCTGCTTCGCGCGCTTCGGTTCGCGGAAAATGTAGAAGCTAAGGGATTCCTCCGGCCCGTAGAGGAGCCAGTCGTCGATGGTGAGACCGTTGCCCTTCGACTTCGAGATTTTTTCGCCATTGGCATCAAGATAAAGCTCGTAGATCATGCCTTCGGGCTTTCTGCCGCCAAGAACCTTGGCGATGCGACCGGACTGGACACCCGAGTCGGTCAAATCCTTGCCGTACATTTCATAATCGACGCCGAGCGCGACCCAGCGCATCGCCCAGTCGGCTTTCCACTGCAGCTTCGCCTGTCCCCCAAGCGCGGATTGTTCAATCGTCTCGCCGTCGTCCTCGAAGCGGATCGTTCCCGCATCGGCATCGACGACATCAACCGGGACCTGGAGCACTTCGCCGGTCGTTGGACTGATCGGCAGGACGGGCGAGTATGTGGCGCGCCGCTCCTCACGTAGCGTCGGCAGCATAATGTCCATGATCTTGTCGTAGCGCGCGAGGACGAGCCGCAGCGCGTCGTCTAACGCGCCCGCGCGATATTGCTCGGTCGAGGACATGAACTCATAGTCGAAGCCGAAGCGGTCGAGGAATTCGCGCAGGCGGGCATTGTTATGCGCCGCCATCGACTGGTGCGTGCCGAACGGGTCCGGGATTGCAGAGAGGGGCTTCCCAAGATTGGCCGTCAGCATTTCCTGTTCTGGCAGATTATCCGGCACCTTGCGGAGGCCATCAAGATCGTCGGAGAAGGCAATCAACCGCGTCTCTACGTCCGCCATCTCATGCAGCGCGCGGCGAACCATCGTCGTCCGCAGAACTTCCTGAAATGTCCCGATGTGCGGCAGGCCCGACGGGCCGTACCCCGTTTCGAAAACGAACGCGGACCCGTCCGGCTTTCCGTCCGGATAGCGTTTCAGGAGCCGCCGCGCCTCCTCATAGGGCCAAGCCTTGGACTGAAGCGCAGCAGCGCGGCGGGCGGGATCGATGTCGGTCATGGCGCGGTCGCTAGGGCGAGGTGCGAAATTCGGCAAGCGCGCTGTTTACCGGATGGGCACCATCTTCTGGTTAGAGACTTGCCTCGATGGACATGATGTCGCCCGATCCGCGCCTCCAAGACCTTCGTAGCGAGCTGCTGCCGGGCGAGCAGCTCGTGTGGTCGGGCGCGCCGGATGCCCGCCGTTCGGCGCTGGCGAGCTGGCCCATTGTTGCCTTCGGCATTCCCTGGACTGCCTTCAGCCTGTTCTGGGAAGCGATGGCGGTCGGCGGTTTCCTGTCGCAGGATGGCGCGGGGTTTACCTGGATGGCCGTCGTCTTCGGCCTGTTCGGCCTGCCGTTCATCGCCATCGGTTTTGGCATGCTGGGCGCGCCCTTATGGGTGTACCGGAAGGCGCAGGCGACACTCTACGGCATTACCGACCGGCGCGTCCTGTCAGTGACGAACACGAAAACCAAAAGCGTAGAGAGCGTAGCCGGCAAACAGATCGGTCCGATCAAGCGGACCCAGCGCGGCGACGGCACCGGCACGCTCGTCCTCGAAACTCATTCCAGCTGGGACAGCGACGGCGATCGCCAAACGGAAACTTTCCTTCTGGAGGCGATCGCCGACGTTCGTCATGTCGAACGGCTGGTCCGGAGCCTTACGGGCTGACCACCAGCGCCTGCTGTTGCTTCCCGGTCACGACGACGCCGGAATCAGTTTAAGTTCCCGGGCCCTCGCTGATTGTTTCGCGGGCTTAGTCCTGATCGGCGACCTGATCGCAATATTCGTCGAAAAACTCGCGCAGATCAATGAAGTCATTGACGGACTTTTTCAACTCCATGGCCACGTTGGATTCCATCGACGCGACCTCCACGCGGATGCCACGACGGCGCAGCTTTTCCGCCAGATAGTGGAAGTCGGCGTCGCCCGTCACGATGACGACCGTGTCTGGCTTCATCTCTAGGGCCAGTTCGATGCCGTCCATCGCCATCAGCACGTCGACATTTGCGCGAAGGCTGCCCGGGTTTCCCGGACTGCCTTTGCCGTGATGAAGGATGGTCATGATCCCGTTGTGGCGAAGCTTGTCGGAAAGGCGAATTTTGCCGTCGCGCTTATGCCGCCAGTCGTCCGGCATGTCGTCGTCACGCATCATCGGCGGCAGGCCGATATAGACGACCATCTCCATCAGGAGACGCCCGTTGCGCTCATCGGCCAGATAGTCGGGAAGCGCGAGAAGATCCGGATGTACGCCATATTGGTAGGCGGTGCCGGCGAAGTTCGCCTCGTCGACGAGAATCAGGATCTTGTTCATGGAACGCGGTACTTTCACGGCATAATCTGGAACATGAAGGCCGTCAGCCTACGCCAGATCGCCGCGAGAGACTAGCTGAAGGCGCGTCCGAACCGCTTCGGCTCGCGATGCTTCATCCGAGGATCGGTCTCGTTCTTGAAGATGCTGAGCGTTTCGCGGAACAGAGGTCCGAGCTGCGCGACGTCGGTCAACAGGTCGTCTGGCGGGTCGCCATATTCGACGCAGCGTCGGGCCTTTTGCTCTATGGTTTCGGTAAGATCGCCAAGGGGCTTTGCCCCCAACTGCCACGCCTCCGTCTTCAGCGTGTGGGCGGGCATGACCATTTCCGCGGCATCGCCTGCGCGCTGCGACGATTCGATCTTGTTCACCGCAGCCTGACCGTCTTCGGCAAAATAGCCGATGATGCTGATCAGGCGCGGCCCCATCGTCTCGCGCAGCCGTTCAAAGGTCTCTAGGTCGACCGTCATATATCTCTCGTTCGTCCCCGATCCCCGTCAGGTCGCTTGCAGGGACTGCAGGCGATCCATTGGTAGGATTAGCGGACATCGGGTAAACGATCCGTTTCAATGGGGAGAACCGACATGGCCAAGATCACGGGAATCGGCGGCGTATTCGTGCGATCGAAGGACGAGACTGCACGGCGCGCCTGGTATCGCGACCATTTGGGCCTCGACGGCGACTATGGTGCTGTTTTGCCTTATCGGGCGGCGGGCGACGAAGCATTCTCGATCCTCTCGGGATTTTCGCCGGACACCGACTATCTTGCCCCGTCTCCGCACGACATCATGGTCAATTTGCGTGTCGACGATCTCGACGCGATGCAGGCGAAACTGGAGTCGGAAGGCGTCGAAATTCTCGACCGAAAGGACGAAAGCTACGGCAAATTTGCATGGCTGCTCGATCCGGACGGGGTGAAGATCGAGCTTTGGGAGCAGATCGGGCCAGCGCCTGCGGTGTGACGCGGGACGCTGGCGGTTACGGACGGGTCACGAACCACTCGCCATCGCCGCCTTCGCAGTCCCACGACATCTCTTCGCAAAACGTCGGCACGTCGGCTTCGGCTGCCGGGTCGTCGGCACGGAGGCGTAAGCGGGTTCCCGCAGGCTCCTGAAAAGCGATCTTCCGGAGTCGCAAGACCGGCAAGGGGCATCGCATGCCACGCGCGTCAATGGTCACCGTGCGACGGCCCGTCGTGGACACGCTTTTGTTAGCTGATGAAGACACGTTGCGCCGCCTAGCATGGTCGCCTGAAGAATAGGGAGACAAGAAACCATGACGATTTTCCGCGACGACGCCATGAAGGGCGAACGCATCCTCATCACCGGCGGCGGCACAGGGCTGGGGCGGTCTATGACCGAAGCTTTTATGCGGCTGGGCGCGGACTGCGTCATATGGGGGCGTCGCGGCGGTGTTCTCGAGGAAACTGCCGACGAGCTGCGCAAGGAGACGGGCGGCACATGCTCGACCATGGCAGTCGATATCCGCAACGGCGGTGCCATCGACGAGGCGATGGAGGAAATTTTCGAGGGCGGCGCGCTGACGGGACTCGTCAACAACGCGGCAGGCAATTTCGTCTCGCCGACGGAGCGCCTGTCGCCGAACGCCTTCAACGCCATCGCGTCTATCGTCGCGCACGGAACGTTCAACACGACCGTCGCAGCGGGCAAGCGCTGGATTTCGGGCGGGCATAAGGGGTCGATCCTGTCGATCGTCACGACCTGGGTCTGGACCGGTGGACCGTTCACGGTCCCGAGCGCCATGTCGAAGGCAGGCGTCGCCGCGATGACCCAGTCCCTGGCCGTCGAGTGGGGACCGAAAGGCATCCGCGCCAACGCCATCGCGCCGGGCCCCTTCCCCACCAAGGGCGCGTGGGACCGCCTGATGCCCGACGCGCTCACCAAGAAAATCGGCGGCGGTTCCGGCGCCGACTCGATCCCTATGCAGCGTATGGGGGAGCATCAAGAGCTCGCCAACCTCGCCTGCTTCCTGATGGCACCCGGCTGCGAGTATCTCTCCGGCGAAGTCATCGCCATCGACGGCGCGCAGTGGCTGAACACGGCGGGCAATTTCTCGAACCTGTCGGCGCTCGACGACGCCGATTGGGACATGATCTCCGAAGGCATCAAGGCGACGAACGCGGCGGATCGGCAAAAGCGGACGACTTAGCCAAATCCTCGGAAGCGCGACGTTCGCACACTTGCTCGGGCGGTAAGTCGCGCCTAACCGCGGGGGCATGGCCGACAACCCTTCCTCCCCGGCGATACCCGCGCCGGCGCCGGGGTCGCGCGCGTCTCTGATTTTCGTGTTCGCGCTCGTGCTGATCGACATGATCGGCTTCGGGATTATCATGCCGGTGCTGCCGGGACTGATCCAGGAGCTGACGGGCGACAGCATTGCAGAGGCTGCGATCGATGCAGGCTGGCTGGCGCTCGCTTATTCAGCGATGCAGTTCGTTTTCGGGCCGATCATCGGCAATTTGAGCGACAGATTTGGGCGGCGTCCGATCCTCCTTGCGACGCTACTCGCCTATGCGGTCAATTATGCGCTGATGGGACTCGCCCCGACGCTGATCTGGCTGTTTGTCGGGCGAATCATCGCCGGGATCACGGGCGCAAGTTTCAGCGCCGCCTACGCCTATGTCGCCGACGTGTCGCCGCCTGAGAAGCGTGCCGCGAATTTTGGTCTGATCGGGATGGCGTTCGGGCTGGGGTTTATCGTCGGGCCCGCCCTCGGGGGGATACTGGGTGAATATGGCACCCGCCTGCCCTTTTTCGCGGCGGGCGGACTGGCGCTCGCCAACGCTGTCTTCGGCTTTCTTTTCCTACGCGAGAGCCTGCCACCGGAAAAGCGTCGCGACTTCTCTCTTGTCCGCGCGAACGCCGTCAGCGCCCTGAAGGCACTCGGCGCGCAGAACCGCACCGTCCTGTGGTTCGCCGCCGCCCTGTTCGTCTGGATGACGGCACATATGGTCTACCCGATCATCTGGGCGTTTTACGCCATCGAAGCGTTCGACTGGTCGGTGCAGATGGTCGGTTACAGCCTCGCCTATGTCGGCTTGTCGAGCGCCATCGTACAGGGTGGGCTGATCCGCGTCATCGTGCCGAAAATCGGCGAGCGGCGCGCCGTTATCCTGGGCGTCGTCTGCATGGCGACGGGCGCGACGATATACGTCTTTGCGACCAATCCATGGATCGTGCCCGTCGCGATTACCGTTGGCGCGCTACAGGGCCTCGTCCAGCCGTCCATCAACGGCCTGATGAGTCGTGCGGTCGACGAGACCAGCCAGGGTGAACTTCAGGGGGCAGTTGCGAGCCTTTCCAGTCTGGCGTCAGTCATCAGTCCGCCGGTCTTCACCGGCATCTTCTTCGCCTTCACGGCGGCGGACGCAGGGATCTATCTGCCCGGCGCGCCCTTTGGGCTTGCGGGAATCATCGCCCTGACGTGTCTCTTCCTGTTCTTACGGGGATGCTCGTTATCGACGCTTCAAGTAGCGGCGTCGGCACCCGGGCCGAGATGACGCCAGACACCGAGCAGGTTGATGCCGAAAAGGACGCAATTCTGGACGGCGATGCCCGTCGCGTCGCCGCTCGTGAAGCCCCAATAGACGAGCGCCGCCGACGATGTGCAGAACAGCACGAAGGCCCAGCCGACGATGCGCGTCCCAGGGCGTATCGAGATCATGAACGCCGCCAGCGCCCCGGCGATCGCACCATACCATTCGAATGGGCTCATTTAGATTGCTCTCCTTCTCGCCGTCCCATGGCAGAGGCGCGGCGTCATGGCGATCAAACCATGTTTCACATGGGCACTGACTGCGCGATAGGTCGCGCGCCATTAGGTGAGAGGACCACGCCGCGATGAGACAATTTCCCGAAGGTTTCCGCTTCGGCGCATCGACCGCTAGCTACCAGATCGAGGGTGCCGTGGAGGTCGATGGGCGGGGCGAATCGGTGTGGGATCGTTTCAGTCACACGGACGGAAAGATCGTTACCGGCGAAACGGGCGACATAGCCTGCGATCATTATAATCGCTGGGAAGAGGATCTCGATCTCGTGGCGGCGGCGCACATGTCCGTCTATCGCTTTTCGCTCGCCTGGCCGCGCCTGTTCCCAGACGGCACGGGAACGCAGAACGAGGCGGGCTTCGACTTTTACCGGCGTCTGATCGCGGGCTGTCACGAGCGCGGAATTGAGCCTTGGCCGTGCTTTTATCACTGGGACATGCCGCAGGCGTTGATGGACAGGGGCGGCTGGACCAATCGGGACAGCGTCCAATGGTATGCCGACTATGCGGAGGCTTGCGCGACTGCCTTCGCCGCGGATGTGCCCGCAATGGTCCTCTTTAACGAGCCAAGCGTCTTCACCACCCTCGGCTATCAGCTCGGCTATCACGCGCCGGGGCTGACGGGGCTCGAGAATTTCGCGCCGGCGATGCATCATGTGAACCTCGCCACCGCGCGCGGGGCCGAGCGGGTTCGCGCCGCGGCACCCGATGTCAAGCTAGGGAACGTCCTTGCGTGGGCGCATTTCGAACCTGCGGCCGATGCCGAGGACGACCACGCCGCCGCACGCTGGATGGACGAGCACAACAACACCGGGTTCGCCGATCCGTTCTTCAAGGGCAGCTATCCGGACGGCGTACGCGAAACGCTCGGCGACTTGATCCATGATGGCGATGTCGAGGGCATGAAGACCGATTTCGATTTCATCGGTTTGAATTATTACATCCATGCCCGCTGCGCGATGGTGGATGGCCGCGCAAAGCAGCTACCGCCCGCCGACGGCACGCCTGTCAGCGAGATGGGATGGGAGCATCGACCGGACAGCCTGACCGCCTGCCTGACCCGCTTTCGCGACCTTTACGGCGACATGCCGCTCTGGGTGACGGAGAACGGCATGGCCGCGCCGGACCTGATCCGCGACGGCGACGGCCGCATCGAGGACACGGACCGGATTGCCTATCTGCGCAATCATATCGGGGCGATCCACGATGCGATCGACGCGGGTGTCGACATGCGCGGCTATCTGATCTGGACGCTGATCGACAATTTCGAATGGGCGGAGGGCTTCCGCCCGAAGTTCGGCCTTGTCGAGATGGAGCCGCAGTCGCTGGATCGGAAACCGAAGGCCAGCTTCGACTGGTATGCGAAACTGGCGCAAACGCTCACGCTGGACGCGTGAAAAATGGTGACCCCTACGGGACTCGAACCCGTGTTTCAGCCGTGAAAGGGCCGCGTCCTAACCACTAGACGAAGGGGCCACGCGCCGGGGTGAACCCCTGAGCGAACGGCGCGGGAATTAGGGGGCGAAGCGGGGGCCGTCAAGGTGCCCGTCGCCTCAAGCCCAGGCCGCGTCCTCAAGGTGGAGTTC
>JBAUIQ010000212.1:0-2970 GCA_049683075.1 Pacificimonas sp. | reverse complement strand
CTCCGAACCCGGCGCGGGCTCCGACCTTGCCAGCGTGCGCACATCCGCAAAGCGCACGGACAGAGGCTGGGTGGTCAATGGGCAGAAGGTCTGGACCACCGGTGCACATTTTTCGCACGCCATGCTGGCGCTCGTCCGGACCGAGACAGGCTCCGAGCGCCAGGCCGGGCTCAGCCAGCTCCTCATCGACCTCTCGCTGCCCGGTATCGAAGTGCGCCCCATCATCGACCTGACCGGACGGCACGACTTCAACGAAGTCTTCTTCACCGATGTCGAGGTGCCCGCAGATGCGCTCGTCGGCGAAGAGGGCGCAGGCTGGCGGCAGGTGACGGCGGAACTGGCGCTGGAGCGCAGCGGTCCAGAAAGATATCTGTCCAGCTTTGGCCTGTTGCGCGAACTGGTGCGCCTTGGCGAAGCGGACGACGCGTTGCACCCGCTGATCGGCCGCCTGACCGCGGAGCTCTGGACATTGCGGCAAATGTCGATGTCGACGGCAGCGAAGCTGGCCGATGGCGAAGATCCGGCGTTGGAGGCCGCCGTGGTCAAGGATCTCGGCAACAGCTTCGAGCAGGACATTCCGCGCGCTGTTCAGGCCGCCATCGACCTGGAAGGCGATAACGAGCGGATCGCCGATATGCTGCGCTACCTTCTCCTCGCCGCACCCAGTTTTTCCCTGCGCGGTGGCACACGTGAAATCATGCGCGGCATGATTGCCCGCGGGCTCGGCCTCCGATGAGCAGCGTTCAGGAGCAGATGTTGGCGACCGCCGATCGCCTGCTGGCCGATCAGGCAAATGCGGACGCATGGGAAGAGGCCGGTTTCGGACTGCTACTAACGCCCGAAGCGGACGACGGGATCGGCGGCGATTGGGGCGACGCCTTTGCAGTGCTGAGACGTGTCAGCGAGACGCTGCCGGCTCTTGACGTGGTGCCACTCATGATCGGCAGCAATGACAGAGGCGTGGCGGCGTTCGCGCGGACCTCGCTCGCCGCCGGAGCGCTCGACCGCGTGACGGCGATGAGCGTCGAACATGCCAATCTCCGCGAGCAGTTCGCCCGTCCGCTCGCCAAATTCCAGGCAGTGCAACAAGCATTGGCGCTGCTTGCATCCGGAGCGGCGGCGGCCAATGCGGCGGGCCGGGGCGCGGCGGCCGCACTCGACTGGCATGGCGGCAATGCCGACGCGGCCAGCTATGAAATTGCCGCCGCGAAGCTGCGCGCCAATGCGGCCATGGCGACGGGTGCCGCGCTCGCGCACCAGGCTCACGGTGCCATCGGTTTCACCGCCGATCACGACCTCCACAGATTTACCGGGGCGCTGATGCGCTGGCGCGAAGAGGGCGGTAACGACCGTTATTGGGCCGGGCGATTGGGCGCCATGATCGCCGCGCGGGGTGCTGACCGTTATTGGAGCGACCTAACCGCGCGCAGCGACGTCACCTCTCCTACGCCGCATAAAGAAGGGTGATCGAAATGCGCCGGTTGCGGCCTGACAGCGGGTTGGCCTCCACGCGAAGCTCCCGGTCGGCAGTCCCTTCGATGCGGGCCAGACGTGCGGCTATCGCCTCGTCGGCGGAGAGCCGCTGTCTGACGCGGTCAGCCCGCTGTACGGATAACAACCAGTTCGACATGCCGCCTTCCCCCTCGAACCGCCGCCCGTCGGTATGGCCGCGAATGACGATCGGATTGGTTGTGTCGGCGATCGCTTCGGAGACGACGTCGACCAGGAGATTGCCCGTCATGCTGGTCGCCGCGCTGCCGATGGGGAACATCGACGGCCGTCCGCTGTCGATCAGTTCGATGTGAACACCCGCCGGGCTTTCATGGACTTCGAACCTGTCCATCATGCCGGACAATGTCGGCGAGGCCGCAAGGATCTCGATCAGTCTATTCCGGACGTCCTGCAGCAAATTGTCATCGTCGGGACTTTGGAACTGCGCCTCCTCCAGAGAGTGCAGCGACCGTTCGATTCGATCGATGCCATTGTTTATATCGGTAAGCGCCCTTGCATCCGAAACGTTCGTGCCGTCCTCGGCGCGCGGCGAGCGCCCGGCAAGAAGTCCGTCCGCACCGCCGCCTGCGGATTGGTTGGCGAGCGTCGGCCGGAAATAGTCCGCAATTCCTTTGCGCTGGTCCTCGGACGTCGCGCCGACGATCCACATCACGAGGAAGAATGCCATCATGGCTGTCACGAAATCGGCATAGGCGATCTTCCAGGCGCCGCCATGATGCGCCTCGGTGGCGGGCGGGATGACCTTCTTGACGATGATCGGGCGCGGCTTCCCTTCGGCGAGCTCGATAAGGCTCATGCCGCTTCTCGCAGATTGTCGAAGACGTCTGAAAAGGTCGGCTGATTGTGCGGCATGATGCTGGTTCGCGCCGCCTCAATCACGACCGCCTGCGGGCTGTCGGCAAGCGAAGCGACGATCATCTGCTTGACGATCTGGTAGATCATCAGATCCTCGTGCAGCACCTGTTTCAGTCGCGATGCGCAAGGCGCGACGAGCCCGTAAGCAAGGAAGACGCCGAGAAACGTGCCGACGAGCGCCCCGCCGATCATTGTGCCGAGGACGGTCGGCGGCTGATCGATCGATCCCATGGTCTTGATGACGCCGAGAACGGCCGCGACGATGCCAAGTGCCGGGAGCGCATCTGCAAGGGTCTGGAGAACATGAACGGGTTCCTCCGCTTCATGGACTTCGGACTTGATGGCGTTGTCCATGATCTCCTCGACCATGTGCGGCTCGAGACCGCCTGGCGAAATGACCTGCAGGCGCAACGTGTCGGTGATCAACTGCACCAGAAACGGGTCCGCCGTCAGCCGGGGATAGTCGCCGAAGATGTCGCTGGAGCCCGGATCCTCGACATGCGATTCAACGGCCACCGGACCGTCGACCTTCATCAGCTTCAGGAGCCGAGCCGTCAGGAGGATGGAATCGCTATAGTCGGCGGACGTCCAGCGCGGGCCCGT
>JBAUIQ010000211.1:0-3574 GCA_049683075.1 Pacificimonas sp. | reverse complement strand
TCGAACGATGACCAGAAGTCGTTCCCGTGGCCCTTGGTGCCGGCCCTCGAATATTCGGCGCTGCGGACCTCGAAAACGTTGGCGTGTTTGACGCCGTTCAGCATCGGGGGCAGCCAGAGGAGCGGGTGCTTGGTGACGGCCGGTAGTGACGCGATCGATATAGTGTCGTTTTCACTGCGAACTGTCATACCCGCGCAACCTACTCCGCCGCCACGCTCGACAGCGGAATGACGAGGCGGGCGCGTTTGAACCAGTCGTCGTCAAGTTCGGGGGCCGCGTCGGGGTTCGCGGCGATTTGCGCGGCGATGTCTTCGTCGGTGAGAGAGTCGAGCCAAGCCTCGGTTTCCAGGGTGAACCACGCCTTTGCGGCGGCTACCGCCTCTTCATGAGTGACTGTTACGGTAGTTTCGGATTTCCCGGTCATTGGCTTTCCTCAGACTGATGATGCGGCGCTTGTCCCGTCGCCAAGTGTATATAGCCACGAAGATGCGACCGCCAAATTCCGCGATCGGACCCGTCGCAACGAACCGTGTTTCGCCGTAATCATGCCGATCATCGATCTGTTCGATATATTCTCCCGCAAAAAGAAGCGGCGCAAACTTCAGCGCGATGTCGTGCTTGGCGATATTCTCCGCATTCTTCACGGGATCATATTCGATCGGGGGCATCGGCGCGCGGGTTACTCCGCCGCGACGCCGAGGACCCCCTGCCCTTCGTCTTCGTTCGCCACGTCGCCTGTTTTTACGCCGCCCTTGCGCTTGTCGAAGCTGGACCAGACGTCGTTCCAGTCGCCCTTGGTGGCGGCCTTGGAATATTCGGTCGAACGGGCCTCGAAGAAGTTGGCGTGTTCGACGCCGTTCAGCATCGGGGTGAGCCAGGGGAGCGGGTGCTCGGTGATCATGTACATGGGCTTGAGGCCCAGCTGCGACAGGCGCCAGTCGGCGATGTAGCGGATGTACTTCTTGATCTCCGCCGCCTTCATGCCGTTCACCGGGCCCATTTCGAAGGCGAGGTCGATGAAGGCGTCCTCGAGGTCGACCGTGTGGTGGCAGATATCGCGGATATCGGACTTCACGGCCTTTGTGAGGCACTGACGCTCTTCGCAGAAGGCGTGGAACAGGCGGGTGATCCCCTCGCAGTGGAGGGACTCGTCGCGGACCGACCAGCTGACGATCTGTCCCATGCCCTTCATCTTGTTGAAGCGCGGGAAGTTCATCAGCATCGCGAAGCTGGCAAAGAGTTGCAGCCCCTCCGTGAAGCCGCCGAACATGGCGAGCGTGCGGGCGATGTCCTCGTCATTGTCGACGCTGAACTGCTGCATATAGTCATGCTTGTCGGCCATCGCCTCATAATCCATGAACGCCGAATATTCGGATTCCGGCATGCCGATGGTGTCGAGGAGGTGCGAATAGGCGGCGATATGGACCGTCTCCATGTTGGAGAAGGCGGTCAGCATCATCTTCACTTCGGTCGGCTTGAAGACGCGGCCATATTTGTCGTGATAGCAGTCCTGCACCTCGACATCGGCCTGCGTGAAGAAGCGGAAGATCTGGGTCAGGAGGCTGCGCTCATGCTCCGATAGCTTCTGCGCCCAGTCGCGGCAATCCTCGCCCAAGGGCACCTCTTCGGGCATCCAGTGAATCTGCTGCTGGCGTTTCCAGAAGTCGTAGGCCCAAGGGTATTCGAAGGGCTTGTAGGTTTTGCGGGCTTCGAGAAGGGACATGGAGGATGCTCCTGACGGGTTGGCGCTATTTGCGCTTGGATGAGAAGAACGAGCCGCCGCCCAAAACGACGACGCCGAGGAAGAAACCGAAATCATACCAACCGCCGCTGTTCGGAACGGCGTAGACGGCGATATCGGCCGAGAAGAGCGAGCCGATGAAGGCCCAGGGGAAGATGAACCCGTGCCACAGGCCCCAGAGGAACCCGGGCGCCGCCGCCTCGACCCCGACCGCCGCCTGATTGGCGCAGGCGGTGAGGACGAGGAACGTCGCGGCGGGGGCAAGGGTGCGAAGGCGCATGGGTCGGGTGCGGGCTATGCTACTGACAGGCCAGACATTCGTCATAGTCCGTCGTTTCCGGCATGGTCAGATCGATCTTCGGCGCGTCGGCCGTGTTGTCGGCCTCGACACCGCCGGCGAACCCGGCGCGCTGCACGGATTTGGAGCGGAGATAGTAGAGCGATTTGATGCCAAGCTCCCACGCACGGTAGTGCAGCATCAGGAGGTCCCACTTCTCCGCGTCGGCGGCGATGAAGAGGTTCAATGACTGCGACTGGTCGATGAAAGGCGTGCGGTCGGCGGCGAGTTCGAGGAGCCAGCGCTGGTCGATTTCGAACGCGGTGCGGAAGGCGGCCTTTTCATCGGCGTCGAGGAAGTCGAGATGCTGGACGCTGCCGCCCTGTTCGAGGATCGAATTCCAGACCTTGTCGGCGTTCATCGCCTTGTCCTCGAGAAGCGCCTCCAGATGCGGGTTCTTCACCGTGAAGCTGCCCGAGAGGGTCTTGTGGGTGTAGATATTGGCGGGGATCGGCTCGATGCAAGCCGAGGTGCCGCCGCAGATAATCGAGATCGACGCGGTCGGCGCGATCGCCATCTTGCAGCTGAACCGCTCCATCGCGCCCATGTCCTGCGCGTCGGGGCACGCGCCGCGCTCCTTCGCCAGCATCATCGACGCGGTGTCGACCTGGCCCCGCACATGCTTGAAGATCTTCATGTTCCAGGACTTGGCGAGCGCGGATTCGAAGGGGATCTGGCGCGCCTGCAGGAAGCTGTGGAAGCCCATGACGCCGAGGCCGACGGAGCGTTCGCGCATGGCGCTGTATTTTGCGCGGGCCATCTCGTCGGGCGCGCGCTCGATATAGTCGGTAAGGACATTGTCGAGGAAGCGCATGACGTCCTCGATGAAGCCCTCCTCCTTCGACCATTCGTCCCAGCGCTCGAGATTGAGGCTTGAGAGGCAGCAGACAGCGGTACGGTCCTCGCCATATTGGTCGAGACCGGTCGGGAGCGTGATTTCGGAACATAGGTTCGACGTCGTGACCTTCAGTCCTGCATCGCGCTGATGCTTCGGCATCTGTTCGTTCACGCGGTCGATGAAGAGGAGATAGGGCTCACCGGTGGCGAGGCGGTTCTCGACGATCTTCTGAAAAAGCGCGCGGGCATCGACGGTGGCGCGAACGCTGCCATCCTTCGGCGACAGGAGATCGAACTCCGCGCCATCGCGGACGGCTTCCATGAAGGCGTCGGTGATGTTGATGCCGTGGTGAAGGTTTAGCGCCTTCCGATTGAAATCGCCGGACGGCTTCCTGATTTCGAGAAACTCCTCCACCTCAGGATGATGCACGTCGATATAGCAGGCGGCGGACCCGCGGCGAAGGCTACCCTGGCTGATCGCGAGGGTGAGCGAGTCCATGACGCGGACGAAGGGCACGATGCCGGACGTCTTGCCGTTGAGGCCGACGCTTTCGCCGATACCGCGGACATTGCCCCAATAGGTGCCGATGCCGCCGCCCTTGGACGCCAGCCAGACATTCTCGTTCCAAGTGTCGACGATGCCGTTGAGGCTGTCGGAC
>JBAUIQ010000210.1:0-3598 GCA_049683075.1 Pacificimonas sp. | reverse complement strand
GTGCAGGCACGTTTTTCGGTCATCCGAAGGGTCTGTTTGTACTCTTCTTCGCGGAAATGTGGGAGCGCTTTTCATATTACGGAATGCGCGCGCTGCTGATTCTTTATCTGGTCAAGCACTGGGCGTTTTCGGACGGCGAAAGTTCGATCCTTTACGGAGCCTACACCGCGCTTGTTTACATCACGCCGGTCGTCGGCGGTTATCTCGCGGATCGCTATCTGGGGCAGCGGAAGGCGGTCCTTTATGGCGCCGTTCTTCTGACGCTCGGTCACTTCTTCATGGCGTTCGAGGGCGATGGGTCGCTGGGGCAGCTGAACCCCGCCATGCCGATCTTCTGGTTGGCGCTGGCACTGATCATCGTCGGCTCCGGCTTCCTGAAGGCCAATATCTCGGTCATCGTCGGACAGCTTTACACGCGCACAGACATCCGCCGCGACCCGGCCTACACCATCTTCTACATGGGCATTAACCTCGGCGCGGCGCTGGGCGCGCTTCTTTGCGGCTATCTCGGCGAAACCTATGGCTGGGCGTATGGCTTCGGTCTTGCCGGTATCGGCATGCTTGCTGGTCTCGTCGTGTTCATGTGGGGCAAGCCGCTGCTCCTCGGACGGGGCGAGCCGAAAAACCCGGCGCGCCTTAAAAACAAAACGGCCGGCATCACCCTCGAATGGTGGACCTATATTGCCGGCTTCGCGATGGTTGGCCTCTGCTGGATCGCGATCCAGAATCAGGAGCTCGTCGGCCTCGTCCTTGGAACGTTCGGCGGCGCGCTGGTTGCCTATGTCGTGTTCGTGGCCGTCGTTCGCCTCGCACCCGAGGATCGAGACCGTATCTTCGCCGCGCTGTTCCTGATCCTCGTCTCAATCGTTTTCTGGGCGCTATTCGAGCAGGCCGGATCCTCGCTGAACCTCTTTCCCGACAGGCACGTCGATCGAGGCCCCGTGCCCGCATCGGTGTTCCAGTCCATCAACGCGATCTACATCATTCTGCTGGCACCGATTTTCGCTATCGTCTGGACCTGGCTTGGGCAGAAGGGAATGGAGCCATCCGCTCCGCTGAAGTTCGGCCTTGGCGTCATTCAGGTAGGTCTCGGCTTTCTCGTTCTTGTCTGGGGCGCGAGGTCGGTAGGCATCGATGTGCCGACGCCGGTCGTCTTCATCTTCCTTATCTATCTTCTCCACACGACCGGCGAACTCTGCCTCTCTCCGGTGGGGCTCAGCGCGATGAACAGGCTGGCACCGGCGCATATGGCGAGCCTGATTATGGGAACGTGGTTCTTCGCGTCGGCGACTGGTAACTTTGCCGCCGGCTTGATCGCATCGGCGACCGGCGCCGAGGGTGTCGGAGAGGAGGCCGGGAAGCTGGTCGTGCTCGACGTTTACCAGACTGTCGGGCTCTATGCCGTCGGCATTGGCATAGCGGTGATGCTCGTGTCGCCATTTATCAAGAAGCTGATGCACCTCGATACGCTGGTTGATGACGAGCATAATCTGGCGGGCGAGGCCGAGCTGGCCGGGCCGCAGGCCGCTGGCATCCACCCGGAACAGGAGAAAAAGGGCCTTGCTTAAACTATTCGGGCGTAACTCCATCCTGAGCGCGGGGGCCCTGGCCCTTGCCGCATGCGCCACCGCAAACGGAGGTTCGTCTGACGACGGGACGTCGTCGAGTGCATCACTGCCGCAAATCGCCGAGAATCCTTTCCCGTCGACCTATTCGCCCTACGGCTCGCGGACTCTCGTGATCGAGAATGCGAATATCTTTGACGGTGCTGGAGGGCGTATGGCGAACGCCCAGCTTTTGATCCAGAACGGCAAGGTCGCCGCCATCGGCCAGACCGTCGACGCGCCTGCGGATGCAGAGCGCCTCGATGCCGCTGGCAAATGGGTGACGCCCGGTATCATCGATGTGCACTCGCATCTCGGCAATTATGCGAGCCCCAGCGTCCAGGCGCATTCCGATGGTAATGAGATTACCGGACCGGTCACGGCGGAGGTTCAGGCCGAACATGGCATTTGGCCGCAGGATCCTGGCTTTACGCGTGCTCTTGCCGCGGGCGTGACGACGCTGCACGTCCTTCCTGGCTCCGCAAACCTCTTCGGCGGACGCGGTGTGACGCTTAGGAATGTTCCCGCGCGCACGGTGCAGGAAATGAAGTTCCCGAACGCGCCTTACACGCTCAAAATGGCATGTGGCGAAAATCCCAAGCGCGTTTACGGCAGCCGCAACCGCATGCCGGGCAGCCGCATGGGTAACTTCGCGCTCTACCGCATGACGTGGCAGAAGGCGGTCGAATATGACCGCAAGTGGGATAGCTGGGACGAGAAGGTCGAGAACGGCTCCGCCAAGGCGAAGGATATGCCCTCTCGCGACCTACAGATGGACACGCTGCGCGGCGTGCTCGACGGCGAAATCCTCGTGCAGAACCATTGCTACCGCGCCGACGAAATGGCCTTCGTCCTCGATATGGCAAAGGAATTCGGCTATAAGGTCACGGCCTTCCACCATGCGGTCGAGGCTTACAAGATCGCCGATCTGCTCGCCGAGAACGGCACCTGCGCGGCTATGTGGGCAGACTGGTGGGGCTTCAAGATGGAGGCCTATGACGGCATCCGCGAGAACATCCCCTTCGTCCATCAAGCCGGGGCGTGCGCGATCACGCATTCCGATTCCGACACGGGCATTCAGCGGTTGAATCAAGAGACCGCGAAGGCATTTGCAGATGGCAATCGCGCCGGGCTTTCCATTCAGCCGGAAACCGCCTGGACATGGATCGGCATGAACGCAGCCAAGGCGCTCGGTATTGAGGATGAGGTCGGCAGCCTGGAGGTCGGCAAGCGCGCCGACGTCGTTCTTTGGAACAACGATCCCTTGAGCGTCTACGCTCGGCCGGAAAAGGTCTGGCTCGATGGCGTGCTTCTCTACGATATCGAAACGGCTATGCGACCGGTGACCGACTTCGAACTTGGCCAGCCTGGTGAGGGAGACCCGAAATGACGTTCGGCATCCGGACTTTGTTCGCTGCGGCGCTGACGCTCGTGGCGATGCCCGTCCTCGCCCAAAGCTTTGCCATCACCAATGCCTCCGTCATCGACGGCACCGGCGCCGCGGAGCGGCCTGGCACGACGATCGTTGTCAGGGACGGCCGCATCGCCTCTCTCGGCACAAGTGCCGCGCCGGGGGGCATGCAGGTCTATGACGCGGGCGGACGCCCCGTGACGCCAGGGCTCGTTGCAGCCTGGTCTCAGCTGGGCATCGTCGAGGTCGGCGCAGTTCGCCAAACCAACGAGACGCGCGCGTCCGATTCGCCCTATTCGGCGGCGCTCGACATTGCGCCCGCCGTCAATCCTCGCTCGGCAAGCATGGCGATCGCGCGGTTGGAGGGTGTGACACGAGCGGGGGCCGTCCCGGTGGCGTCGAGCGATCTGTTCGGTGGTCAGGGTGCCGTTGTGTCGACCGCCTTCGGCGCAGGCGTCATGCGTGCACGCGCTTTCCAGTACATCCAGTTCGGCGAGGGCGGGGCCCGCATCGCCGGCGGCAGCCGTGCCGCGACGGCCGCCCGGCTGGCCGATGTGTTCGACGAGGTCGCGGACTACGCGCG
>JBAUIQ010000209.1:0-9228 GCA_049683075.1 Pacificimonas sp. | reverse complement strand
CGATCAGGGTCGTCGAGGTCGAAGCCAGCAGTTTCGGCCGATCCAAACGCGGCTAAATAGTTCCGGACAACGACTTCTGACTCGCCATCTTCGACGATTCGGCCATCGCGAAGCGAGATCACGCGCGAGCAAAGGTTCTGCACCGAACCCATATTGTGACTGACGAAGAGGACAGTGCGCCCCGACCCGGCCACCGACTGCATCTTCCCGAGGCAGCGCCGCTGGAACTCCGCGTCGCCGACCGCGAGCACCTCGTCGATGATGAGCGTTTCGGGTTCGAGATGCGCAGCGACAGCGAAACCGAGGCGCACCTTCATGCCCGACGAGTAGCGCTTCACGGGCGTCTCGAGGAAGGTCTCGACGCCAGAGAAATCGACGATCTCGTCGAACTTCCGGTCGATCTCCTGCCGCGACATGCCGAGGATCGTCCCGTTCATATAGACGTTCTCGCGGCCCGTCAGCTCAGGATGAAATCCCGTACCGACCTCCAGCAGGCTGGACACGCGGCCTCGTAGGTGAATTTCACCCTCGGTCGGCCGCGTAATGCGGGACAGGAGTTTTAGAAGAGTGGATTTGCCAGCGCCATTGCGGCCGACGAAGCCAACAACTTCGCCGACACCAATGTCGAAACCGACATCGCGCAACGCCCACAATATGTCATCACCGCCATGGTCACTAGTAGACGTGTCGAGCGATCTCAGCTGTTTCAAGCGGCGAAATGGTGTTTTCAGACCGGCCCCGATCGCGCCCACAAGCGTCTCGGCGCGCTCGGATCGCGTACCGATGCGATAGGCCTTTCCGAGCCCTCGTGCAGAGATCGCCAGATTTCCCATTCTGAAGTCTCTAGCGGGTCAGCCGACGTCTGCGAACAGGTGCTCGCGACGCGAGAAATAATAGGCACCGCCTATAAACATCAGAACGGCGACGACGCCGCCGATACCTATCATGTCCCATGGCATCGGCCGGGAGCCGAGAAGTGCGGCGCGAAATCCCTCGACGACGCCGACCATCGGATTGAGCGCGTAGACCGGCTGCCAGGCAGCGGGAACGAGAGTCGCCGGATAGACGACCGGCGCCGCATATTTCAAAAGCTGTACTGCAAATCCCGTCCCGTGATTGACGTCGCGATACTGGATCGCGAGCGCCGACAGCCACAGGCCGAGCCCAAGCGCCGCAAAGGTCATGATGCCGATAAGGAGCGGCAGGACGAGAAGGCCCCACCCCGGCACGATGCCATAGGCAAGAAGCAGAACGATCAGCAATACGAAGGCGATCACGAAATCGACCAACCGCGTTCCGACGCCGCTGAAGGGAAGGATGATGCGCGGGAAATAGACCTTTGCGATCAGATTGGCGTTCTGGCTGAGGCTTGTTGTCGCTTGTGTCAGAGCATTCGAAAAGAACGTCCAGGGTACGATGGCGGCGAAGACGAATAGGAAATAGGGTTCGCCGTCTGACTGAACACCGACCAGCATACCGAAGACGATGGTGTAGACGAGGACTTGCGCGGCAGGCTCGAGAACCGCCCATCCGATTCCCAACGCGCTCTGCGCATAGCGAACCTTAATGCCGCGCCAGATGAGGAAGCGGAACAGATCACGGTAGGCGAGCAGCTCGCCAAGAGACAAGAAGCCTGCGCGGTTGTCAGGCCGAATGACTTCCATCTCGGCCCCACCGCTTTCGTCGTGCATGGCGTTCTCCCCCGTCAAAGTACCGACGCTGTCGAGGACCACGATCCGCGTTGAGATCGCGTGGAGGCCCGAGCCGGAATCGAACCGGCGTACACGGATTTGCAGTCCGCTGCGTAACCACTCCGCCATCGGGCCTCAGGCGCAGATTTTCGTGGTGCGCGGGCCATATGGCGTGATGCCTTTGCAGTCAAACCCGGCAATGTGACGGACCTTTGTTCCCCGGCTGGACGAAGGCAGCGCTTTCAGGCATCGGACCGATGGCTGAATTGGGGGCATGCCAATAATGACAGAGACACGCCGGGAAGGCATTCGATGGGCGCTGTCAGCGCTCCTCGCCCTCGTTTATTTTCTGGCTGGCCTGGCTCATATCCGCTCGCCGGAAGGGTTTCTGGCGATCACGCCGGGCTGGGTGCCTTTCCCAGAGACGGTGATTTTCGGGACCGGTGTCGCTGAAATCGCAGGCGCAATCGGCCTCTTCATTCCGCGTCTTCGCCAGGCGGCGGGGATCGGACTCGCGCTCTACGCGGTCTGTGTTTACCCAGCGAACATCAAGCATGCGATCGAAGGCGTTGCGATCGGCGGCGCGGCGCTTGGCTGGGGCTATCACCTGCCGCGCCTTCTCTTCCAGCCAGTCTTCGTCTGGTGGGCACTCTTTGCCGGGCGCGTCCTTGATTGGCCTTTCGGCAGAGTTCGGCAAGATGCTGTCCTGTGACGAGGCGACGAAAACTGTCATACATTCTTCTGGCGCTACTGCTCCTGCCGGTCGGCGCCGCCGCTACCATCGGCTTCGTCTATCTGCGCTCGCCGCCCTCGGCGCTCGACCTCGCAAATGATCTGACACCGGATCGTGGTACGGGTGAGCGCGCGGTGCGGATGGTCGTCGATGGCGCCCCCTTCGGCCAGGCCGGGCTGAATCTCGACGTATTCGCACCCGACAATATCGTGACCGAAAAGAGACCCGTGATCGTCTTCTGGTACGGCGGCGCCTGGGTAAAGGGTGAGCGCGAAAGCTACGCCTTTGTCGCCCGTGCCTTCGCCGCTCGCGGATATGTCGTTATCCTGCCGGACTATCGGAAAGTGCCGAACGTTCGCTTTCCGGTCTTCGTCGCCGACGGCGCGGCAGCGCTGGCATGGACGGCGGCGAATATTGCCCGGTTTGGCGGCGATCCCGACCGCATTGCGGTCGCCGGCCACAGCGCGGGCGCTTATATTGCCGCCATGCTGGCACTCGACACGAGGTACACCGAGGCGCTTCCCCTTCCCGATGACATCGTGAAAGCGGTCATCGGCTTGGCCGGCCCTTATGACTTTTATCCTTTTACGTCGGATCGGGCCGAGGCGGCCATGGGCTACGCGGCCAATCCGTTGGAAACCCAGCCTATTGCCTTCGCAAGCGAGGACGCGCCGCCGATGTTGCTGGCGAACGGGAGCGCCGACACCGTCGTCCGGCCGAAGAACGCGCGCGCGCTCGGCCTGGCGCTGCGCAAAGCCGGAAACGATGAAGTCACCGTCAAAATCTACGACGGTGCCAGTCACAACGACCTCATAACGCCGTTCGCCCGGCTTTTCAGGGATCGATACCCCGTCCTGAACGACAGCATCGATTTCCTGTCCGCAAATGGTTTGGAAGCGGAATGATCGCGCGGGTTCCGCTTGGCGCGACACGTATGCGGCAATAAGGCCGTCCCCGTTCATTGCCGTGGGTTGCGGCCCGGTGTATTATCCGTATAACGCACCCGTAAATCATGTTCGACTCAGATTGGTCGCGCCAATGTCACAAGACGTCCTTTCCGCAACGCCCCCTCCAGGGAGCAACGTCGCCATTTCGCCGATGCGGGCCGAATCTGATTTCGACGCGATGCGCGCGTATATGATCGATTGCCAGCTGCGCCCGAACAGCGTCACGAATGATGATGTCGTCGCCGCCTTTCGCGCCGTGCCGCGGGAATTATTTGTTCCTGCCGCCAAACGGTCATTCGCCTATTCCGATGAGGAGATAGACCTCGGTAATGGGCGGGTCCTTGTCGAGCCGCTGGTCACGGGCCGGCTGATTGCAGAGGCGCGCGTCAAGGAGGGCGATCGGGTACTCATCATCGGCGGCACGACCGGCTATTCTTCGGCGATCTGCCTGGAACTGGGCGCGACAGTGGTACTGCACGAGACAGAAACAATGGCTGCCGAGGCCGCGAAGGTCATGGAAACCCTTCCCGGAATGACAATCACCTCGGGCGATTTGGCCGATTTCGATCCTGACGGAGGGCCATTCGACCTGATCCTCATCGAAGGCGCTATTTCGGCATTGCCTGAGAATTTAGTCTCGCATGTCGCCGAAGGCGGACGCATCGCCGCGATCGTCGTCGACAACGGAACGCCCCGGGCGGGCATCGGACGCGTCTATGGCGGTCATGTCGGCTGGACCTGGTACATGGAGGCGTTTGTCCCGATGCTCCCGGGCTTCGCCGCCAAGCCGGAGTTCGTCTTTTGAAACCGCTGCTGACAGCTGCACTGCTCGCCAGTTGCACCGCTCTTCCCGCTCAGGCCGAAACGCTGCGGGAAGCGCTGGCCGCCGCCTATGCCACCAACCCAGACATCACCGGCGCCCGCGCGGGACAGCGACTATCCGATGAGGAACTGATCCGCGCGAAGCAGGCGATCCGACCTGCCCTAAACGCGACGGCGATAGGCGATCAGGAAACGTCCAGTCCGGGCCGGTTCGACGATCAGAGCCGCCTCGTAAATACGAGTATCGAACTTACGCAGCCCGTGTGGCGCGGCGGTCAAATCCGGAATAATATCAAGGCTAGCGATCGCCGCGTCCTCGCGGGTCGCGAGCAACTGCGCGCGACCGAAAACCAGCTGATGCTGGATGCGGTAACCGCCTATATGAACGTCCTTGCCGACCAGTCGGAAGTCGAGCTGACCGAGAATAATGTCCGCGTGCTCGAGC
This sequence comes from Pacificimonas sp., assembly GCA_049683075.1. Taxonomy (GTDB): domain Bacteria; phylum Pseudomonadota; class Alphaproteobacteria; order Sphingomonadales; family Sphingomonadaceae; genus Pacificimonas. The sequence continues at coordinate 4,590 of JBAUIQ010000209.1, read as the reverse complement.
GGCAGCTACAGGCCTCCAGCGACCGGTTCGAAGTCGGCGACGTCACCCGCACCGATGTGGCGCAGTCGGAAGCGCGTCTGTCGCTGGCACGCAGTCAATTTATCGCAGCGCAATCGAACCTCGAGGCCAGTCGCAACGACTATCTCCGTGTGATCGGGCACGAGCCACGGGACCTTCAGCCCCCACCGCCCCTGCCGCCCCTGCCGGGTACGCCCGGACAGGCAGTCGATCTGGCTCTTGCCGAAAGTCCTTTCGTGATCGCCGCCCGGCTGGCCGAAGAGGCCGCACGATATGATGTCAGTTCGGCACGCGCGGCTCGACTGCCGAGCATCGATGCATCCGTCGGAATTGGCTACACGAACTTCCGCGGTCTCAACAACGCGATCGGCGGTGTGCGATTCCAGAACATCGACTTTACGCAAAATATCGGTCTTCGCGCGACGATGCCCCTGTTTCAGCGCGGTCAGCTCGGTAGCCAGATCCGCTCGAGCAAGGCGCGCGCGGATCAGTTGCGGGAAGAGGCGCTGGGCGCAGAGCGGGCGGCTATCGATAACGTCCGCACGGCCTACGAGAATTATCTCGCGTCGCGCGCGACGATCGAAGCCGCGAGCGTCGCCGTCGATGCGAACGAGCTTGCGCTCGAAGGGACCCGGGCGGAGCAGACGGTCGGTACGCGCAACATCCTCGACGTTTTGAATGCGGAACAGGAGCTCCTCGACTCCCAGGTGCAACTCGTTCGCGCAGAGCGGAACAGCTATGTCGCGGCCTATTCCCTGCTAGCCTCGATCGGTCGGGCCGAGGCCGACGATCTCGCGCTGCCGGTTGAGCTCTACAACGCGCCTGGCTATCTGGATGAAGCTGACGACCGGTGGTTCGACTGGGCTGCGGAATTCGACGCCCGGCCGCTAACGACCGAAGTCGTCTCGGACGTTCCGGAGCCGCGAATTCAAGCTCCGCTCGCCGATCCGACACCGACGCCGCCCACCGCCGACGACGTGCGCGCCGACCGCTTGCTCGCCGTTGAGGCCGCGGACAGCGAAGGCCCGGTCGACGATAGTGACGATGAGTAGGCCCTATCTGACAATGTGGATACGGTAGTCGTGTCAGCGCTCGAAAGCGCCTCCATGGACGACATCCTGGCCTCCATCCGGTCGATCATCGTCGAAGAGGACGAAACCTCTCGCGCTGGCCGACCTGCGTCGGTTCGCGACGTCTTGAACGACAAGACACAAGCCGAAGACACTTCGAACCTGCTCGAACTCGCGCGTATGGCTCGCGAAAAGCCGTCAGAAGGCATCAGGTCCGGCGATGGGCACGCTTCCGTCGATACGTCGGGATCATCGCCAACGCTCGATGCGATGTTGGTTCGGAACTACGATGGCGCCGAGAATACGTTGGAGGGCGTGGTGCGCGAGATGCTGCGGCCGATGTTGGCCGAATGGCTCGACGAAAACCTGCCGGACCTCGTCGAACGGCTCGTGGCGCAGGAACTGAAGCGCGCGCCGCGCGACTAGGCGACCGCTTTCTTTTCATAGAGTTCATCGATTTCGGCACCGGACAGGCCAGCCTCAGACAGAACATCGCGCGTGGCGCTACCGGTCTTTGGCGGGGCGACGGGCTTGCCGGGCTGCGTAACGGAGTAACGCGGAGCGGGCGCCGGATTCGTCATCCCGCCGACGTCTAGGAACGTCTCACGCGCCTTGTTATGCGGATGATCCGGGGCCTCCGACAGCGAGAGGACGGGGGCGAAACAGACATCGGTCTCTGCCATGAGGGCGTCCCACTCGTCCCGCGTCTTCGTCTTGAACAGATCCGTCAACTTGCTTTTGAGCGAAGCCCAACTCGCCGGGTCCATCTGCGCATCGAACTCCGCATCGCCTTCGAGGCCGGCGAGTCGGCGCAGCTCTGCATAAAATTGGGGTTCGATGGAGCCGATGGCGACGTGCTTGCCGTCTTTTGTCTCATAGGTGTCGTAAAAATGCGCGCCGGTGTCGAGAAGGTTCACCCCGCGCTCGTCGCGCCACATACCCGCGCCGTACATGCCCCAGATCATGCCCATCAGCACGGCGGAACCATCGGTCATCGCAGCATCGATCACCTGGCCCTCACCGGTCTTCGCGGCATGCAGCAGCGCGGACACCATCCCAAAGGCGAGCATCATGCCGCCACCACCAAAATCGCCGATCATATTGATCGGCGGCGTCGGCTTGTCGCCCGCCCGGCCGTAGGTATGCAGGGCGCCGGACAGGGCGATGTAATTGATGTCGTGCCCAGCTGCCTTCGAATAAGGGCCATGCTGCCCCCAGCCAGTCATGCGGCCATAAACGAGTTTGGGATTGGAACCGACCAGATCGTCCGGCCCCAGCCCCAGACGTTCCATGACGCCGGGCCGCAGACCCTCGAAAATTCCGTCCGCCTTCGCGGCCAGCTTTCGAACGACGGCGACACCTTCAGGGCTCTTAATGTTCACGACGACGGAACGCCGGTTGCGGCCCAGCACTGGCTCGGGCCGCGCACCGGGTCGGTCGATGCGGATGACCTCCGCACCATGATCGGCCAGCATCATGCCGCAAAACGGCCCAGGCCCGATCCCGGCCATTTCGATGATCGTCAAACCGGAAAGCGGACCGGACATATGTGAAACCCCGTCAGGATGATGAAGAGCTATCCGTGACGGAAATGATGCCCGACTGGCAACTGAGCCTAGCGCTAGGCTTCCCGCCCGCTAGTCATTCACCTGCCGCTTGAAGAATGCCGGAATTTCGAGCGGATCTTCTTCGGAACTTGACGGCTTGTCGTCGCCAAAAAGGTCCTCGCGTGTGCGCTTGGTTTCGGCCTTGCCTTTACCGAGTGACGTCATGCGTTCAAAAAGGCTCGGGCCGCGACTCGGCTCGGCAGGCCGCTCGGGCTTGACCTCGGCGCTATAGGGGCGTTCCTCGGAAGCTTCACTCTCAAGTGCCGACGGGATGTCGAGCTCTTCCGAAGTGTCTGTCTCTTCCGACGCTTGAACTTTCGGCGAATGAAGCGGCGTAACGTTTGTGTCCGCCGTCAACGGCATGTCCGCGCGAGAAAGCATCGGCTCGGCCTCGTCTTCCGTAATCGTCGGCCCTTGTTCATCCTCGAGCGGAAGGTTCGTCGTCATCTCGGTGGCTTCGCCTGTCGGCTCAGTCTCGAAGGTTTCGAGACCCAGCTTCCTACCGCTCTTATCCTCGTCGTCCGAAACGGCGGTGTGCGCCTCGACAGGCGGCGTCGCCGCCGATGCCGCGGTCGTCGTTATCATCGGCTTCGCCGCCGCGGTCCCAAACCCACCAGCCGTGCGCCCGAATGCCGCGGCAGGCTTGACGGCGCTCGCCGTTGGAGACAGCTCCTCGCCGTCCGCGTCAATGCCCGTCGCGACGACGGAGACACGCAGCTTGCCATTCAGGCCTTCGTTGAAGGCGCTACCGAAGATGATATTCGCATCCGGGTCGACCATCTCGCGGATATGGTTGGCAGCCTCGTCGACCTCCATCAGGCCCATATCGTCGCCGCCCGTGATATTGATGAGCAGGGCCCGCGCACCGCGCAGGCTGACCTCGTCGAGGAGTGGGTTGGAGATGGCCTTGTTGGCGGCCTCGATGGCGCGATTCTCGCCCTCAGCCTCGCCCGTTCCCATCATCGCCTTGCCCATCTCGGACATGACGGTACGGACGTCGGCGAAATCGAGATTGATAACGCCAGGCATCATCATCAGGTCGGTGATGCCGCGCACGCCCTGATGTAGCACTTGGTCTGCCATCGCGAACGCTTCCTTGAAAGTCGTCTGCGGGCTGGCGATCATGAAGAGATTCTGATTCGGAATGACGATCAATGTGTCGACGTGCTTTTGCAGTTCGGCGATGCCGCTTTCGGCTGCGCGTGCGCGTTTTTGCCCCTCGAAGCTGAAAGGCTTCGTGACGACCCCAACGGTCAGGATGCCACGCTCCCGCGCCTGCTGCGCGATGACAGGAGCCGCACCGGTCCCCGTACCGCCGCCCATCCCGGCGGTGATGAAGCACATGTGCGCGGAGCCGAGCGCACCCTCGATCTCATCTACATTCTCTTCGGCCGCGGCACGCCCGATCTCAGGTCGAGCCCCTGCGCCAAGACCCTGCGTGATCTTATGGCCAAGTTGCAGACGGGTTTCCGCACCGGAGGCCGCGAGCGCCTGCGCGTCGGTGTTCGCGACGACGAAATCGACGCCCTCCAGCCCTGAAGAGATCATGTTTTCAACGGCGTTGCCACCGGCCCCGCCAACGCCGACGACGCAAATGCGCGGTTTCAGTTCCGTCAGTTCCGGACGTTCGAATTCCACCATGATCAGCTCCCTTGGCTTTTCGCCGCAATCCCTAGCAGGTCCACGAGTCGCCGTGAATCCCCGACAGGCCCCATTTCAAAAATTTTCTTTCAGCATGTGCAGCATCCGCTTCAGTCCGGATCCGCGCGCGTGTGCAAAACTCGTCGTCGGCTGCTGCCAGAAATCCGGTCGGACGTTTGCCGCCGTCTGCGCGAGCCCGGTTAACACCGTAAAGGCGCTGGTTTGCTGCGCGTCAGGTAGGCCTGTCAGACCGG
>JBAUIQ010000208.1:0-7006 GCA_049683075.1 Pacificimonas sp. | reverse complement strand
GTTCGGGGCTTCATTGTCGGCGATGGGATCGATCCCGAGCGGTTTACTGAAACCGTTCCTGATCCCGACGAAGTGTCGAGCGGGGAGCTGCGCGCGGCCATCGCCCAACTGAAGGTGAGTGGCCGCTCGACCGATGCGCTGCAGTCGGCACTGTACCAGAAATTCGTCGGGCCGCTCAGCGCGGTCCTGATGCCGCTCCTCGGCGCGGTCGCCGGGTTCGGCCTCGCACGGTCGGGACAGATGTTCGTCCGCGCCGTTATCGGCCTGACGCTTGGTTTCGCCTATTTCGTCGCCGACAACGCAATGCTGGCGATGGGCGAATTCGGCGCTGCGCCGCCGCTGATCGCGGCGTGGGGCCCGTTTGTCCTATTCTTCCTTCTTGGCGAGGCGCTGCTCTTCCGAACGGAGGAATGAGGACACCTTTTCGTGCCTTGGCCGTTGTTCCGACTGGAAATGATGATGTCCGCCGCAACTTTGCCGCATTGCAACATCATATGAGCGTCGGACAAATGCGCCCGTTGGGCCTCGTGAAACGAAGAATAGGTTAGTTGAGCATGGAAACCGTGATGAGCGCGCTGAAGGGCTATCGCCTCGGCATGTGGAACAAGTCGCACTATCTCGACAAGATGGACCTCCCGCAGTTGGTGAAGGCCTATTTCCAATATTATGCGATCCAGGGTTACCTGCTGCTGGCCGCCGTCAGCATCGGCGTCGCGATCTGGTCGCCGCCGACGCTGGGTCAGGGCGCGGCCATCGTCGTCCTGTCGCTCGTCGCCTATCCTCTCGTCTGGTATGTCCTCCACCGCTTCGTTCTGCACGGGCAGTGGATGTACAAGTCACCGCTGACCGCGAAGACGTGGAAGCGTATCCACTTCGACCATCATCAGGACCCCAATCACCTCGAGGTACTGTTCGGCGCGCTCTACACGACGCTGCCGACCATCGCGATCGCGATGCTGCCGATCGGCTGGTCCATCGGCGGCGTCGGTGGGATGGCGGTTGCCATGGCGACGGGCCTCCTGACGACTTGCTTCTACGAGTTCGTCCACTGCATTCAGCATTTGGCCTACAAGCCGAAATATGAGTTTCTGAAGAAGATGAAGGCGCGTCACATGGCGCATCACTTCCACGATGAGACCGGTAATTTCGGCATCACCGACTTCAATTGGGACAAGCTGTTCGGTACCTTTTACGAGCGCGCCGACCGCCCCGAGAAGAGCGCCACCGTCTTCAATCTCGGCTATGACGAGGAGGTCGCGAAGAGCTATCCATGGGTCGCCGAAAAGACTGGTCACATCTGGGCGAAGCCCGAGCGACGTGCGAAGACGAAGGATCGGTTGGAGCGCGCCAAGGCCGCTTGACGCGGTTTCGGTTTCGGTTCCGTAACCGAACGGGGACGAACAGCGCCGCCATCGCGGCGGAGCGAGAATCTGACCCGTTGTCCCCGAAACGCCGTCCGTTATCCTTTGTCGTGACGAGACCGGAAGCGGGCGTTTGGGATTTTTTGCCCCCTGTTGCCTGAACGCGGCGCGCGGAATCGTTTGCGTGACGAGCGCAAGACGGGCCCTCGTCCTCGCATCCTTCGGGATCGGGGGCGGGGGTCAATTGCTTTTCAGGTGAGCGTTCCAAACGCCCTGCGCTCGTGTTAGCGGCGGGCGCCTATGACAAAGCTCAAGATCGCCAGCTGGAACATCAATTCCATTCGCGCGCGCCTTCCCATCCTGAAACAGCTGACGGACGAGGCCGCGCCCGACATCGTCTGCCTGCAGGAAACGAAGGTGAAGGATGCCGACTTCCCCCACAAGGCCGTGGAGGAGATGGGCTACACGACGCGCGTTGTCTGCGGTCAGCCGATGCACCACGGCGTCGCGATCCTGTCGAAGGTTCCCCTGTCAGACGACCGGCGCGAGGACTGGCAGGCCAATGGAGAGGCGCGGCACATCGGCGTCACGCTGCCGGGCGGTGTCAATCTCGACAATGTCTACATTCCGGCGGGCGGCGACGTTCCCGACCGCGATGAAAACCCCAAATTCGGTCAGAAACTCGATTTCTACGAGCGTATGACGCGCTGGTCCGATGGCCTCGATCGTCCGACCATCATGATGGGCGACTTCAATGTCGCGCCGCTCGAGTCCGATGTCTGGAGCCACAAGCAACTCCTGAACGTCGTCAGCCATACGCCGATCGAGGTGGAGACGATGGATCGCCTCCAGTCCGCTCATGGCTGGGTGGACGTCGGACGCGATCACATTCCAGCGCCCGAGCGCCTCTACACATGGTGGAGCTACCGCGCGAAGGACTGGCGCGCGTCCGATCGCGGCCGCCGCCTCGACCACGTCTGGGTCAGCCCGGAACTGAATGGCGCCGTCGCCTCCCATCATGTCATGGAACATGCGCGCGGTTGGGAGAAGCCGAGCGACCATGTGCCGCTGATTACCGAAATCGAGGTCTAGCATGTCCCTGGCGGTCGCCCGCGCCATCGACGATCTGAAGCGCGGCGAGCCCATCATCGTCGCGGGTGCCGCGCCGCTGGCTGTCCTTGCGGTAGAGCTCGCGACCGAGGCAGCACTCCAAGCTTTTGAGAGCGGTGAGCGCGCCAATATACTCATCACCGACAAGCGCGCGGGCCAACTCGCGCTGGCGAACCAGCTGTCCGCTGCGGGAATGCGCGCCGTTCGGATCGCCCGGCCCGAGTGGATCGACGCCATCGGCGCGATGGCCGTAGCCGACCCGACGCTCGATATGTCGACACCGCTGAAGGGTCCTTTCACATCAAAGCCCGTCGAGGACGAACGAACCGCGACGGCAGCCCTAACGCTGGCGAAGCTCGCCGGATTGCTGCCAGCGCTGCACGTTCGGGCCGTAGCTCCGGCGGACGATTATCTGCGCACGGACTCAACTGAGATCGCCTCACACCGTGCGCCCGGGACGCTTCGGGAAATCACGCGCGCGCGTTTGCCGTTAAAGGCGGCACCGGACACGCAGGTCGTCGCTTTCCGTAGTCCCGGTGGGCCTGAGCACCTTGCGCTTCTCGTCGGCTCCGATCCGCTCGGCACGGCACGCGGCGTCGCACCGCTCACCCGGCTGCATTCCAGTTGCCTGACGGGCGATGTTCTTGGCAGCTTGAAATGCGATTGCGGTGACCAGCTACAGGCTGCGCTGACGGCCATAGCCGCAGATGGCGACGACCGCGGAACCGGTGGCCTCGTCCTCTATCTGCAGCAGGAAGGGCGCGGCATCGGCCTGATGGCGAAGCTGCGCGCCTATCGTTTGCAGGATCAGGGGCACGACACCGTCGATGCCAATCTTCGCCTCGGCTTCGAGGTCGATGAGCGTGATTTCGGCCTCGCCGCTCAGATGCTCGCGCGACTGGGTGTCCCGTCAATTCGCCTCCTCACCAACAATCCCGGCAAGGTCGATGGCTTGACTGCGTTAGACGTCCAAGTATCAGAGCGCGTCCCCTTGATCGCCGGACATGGCGACCTCAACGCCGACTATCTCGCGACAAAGCGCGACCGGACCGGTCACCAGCTTTAGCCAGCCGCATAAGCCCGATTTCGGGCGAGAATGCGCGGGCCGGCGATGGAGAGGACGAGGATTGCCGCCACGCACCATCCGCTCATCACCAGCATCTGGATAGGCAGGCCGACCCCGGCATCGATCAGCGCGCCTGTAAGGCCCGGGCCGAGCGCGGTCGAAAACACCATCGCCGCGACGATAACGGCGCGGACCGACCCGAGATACTTCGTGCCATAGACCTCCGGCCACAGCGCGCAGAGCAGTGTTGAAGTGAAGCCATAACTGACACCCATCAGGACCATGAACAGAAAGACGCCCCAGACGGGCGTCAGCAGACCAACCGCGGCGCTGGCGATGGCAAGCGGCGACAGGAAGAAGGGTAAAAGCCGGATCGCGCCGAACCTGTCGACCAGTTGGCCGCAGATCAGGGCGAAGCTGACCGTTGTTACCGCCATCAGCGGAAAGGCGAGCGCGAAGGCGGTGTCCGGATAGGCGCGCAGCTGCACCAGATAGTCCTGATGAAAGAACACCGTCGTCCCGATAAAGGGCGGCGCGAGCACTCCGGTCAGCAAGAGGTAGAAAAGGGGGTCCCGTAGCACCTCGCCGCGCGTCCAGTCCCGCGCGCGTGACACCGGCGCATCGGCAGTCCCGCGCGGCTGGCGCTCCACGTTGAACAGCTTCGTGATCGTCGGCCACGCGACCAGCAGCAGCGCCAACGCCGCCGCGATCCACGTCGCCCGCCAGCCGAATGCCGCGCCGACCAAGGCAAAGCTGACGGGCAGGATCGCCTCGCCCGCCTGATAGCCCGGTACGACGAGCGATGTCGCCCGTCCCCGCTGCGCTGCGAACCAGCGGCCGATCTCGGTCAGCGCGATGTGGCTCATCATGCCCTGGCCGAAGAGGCGGAGAAGATAAAGCGCGGCAAGGAGGACAACGACATGCGGCGCAAAGGCGATCAGGAGGCAGGCCGCTGCCAGTGTCGGGATCACGAACCTGGCGACTTTCCAGCCTGGCATCATGTCCAGCGTCTTCCCGAGAAACGGCAGGGTCGCCGCGCTCGCTAGTGTCGCCGCCATGTAAAGCAGCCCGAATTCGCCGTCGGTGAGCGCAAACCGCGACCGCAGCTCAGCGCCCGACAGTCCGATGAAAAAGGTCTGCCCGAAGGAGGAAAAGAACGTCAGGAGGAAGCCGCCGCCGATCCAGCGGGCATTGGCGCGGATGAAGGCGAGCATGTTCACTCCCTGCCAGAACCGCGCTACGCCGCAAGCCGGAAGGAGCATATGTGCCGGACATCCACGTCGATACCGCCGCGAAGACGCTGATCTTCGCCGATTTTCAGGTCTCGTGCCTGATTGGCCGTGGTGGCGGGGTGCCCGCCGCAGACAAGCGTGAAGGCGACGGCGCAACACCTCTCGGGACGTACGACCTCAACACGCTTCTCGTCCGCCCGGATCGCAGATCCGTACCCGAAACGGTGTTGCCATGGCGTTGGCTTGCCGAAGACGACGGGTGGTCGGACGCGGTGGACGACCCGGCCTATAACCGCCCGGTCCGGCATCCCCATTTGCATAGTGCAGAGCGGTTATGGCGCGATGATGGTCTCTACGACCTCATCGTTACCGTCAGCCACAACACGCCGCCCGTACCTGGTCTCGGCAGCGCCATCTTCCTACATTGCACGGCGGACAAACCGCATACCGAAGGCTGCGTCGCCATGGCGAAAGCAGACCTCCTGACATTACTTGCGGGTTTGGCCTCGGATACGAAGCTGTTGATTGCATAGGCACGGCGCCCGTGGTTGCCGCTTTCGACCCTGAGCGCTAGGGGCGCGAGCGACAGATAACCGCCCGTAACGGAGCCGAAATGACCGACCAGACCACCGCGCTCGACCGCATTCTCGTCCTCGAAATGGTGCGCGTCGTCGAATGCGCCGCCATCGCCGCTTCGAAGGAAATCGGACGCGGCGACGAGAAGGCGGCCGATGCCGCCGCCGTCGAGGCCATGCGCGCGGCGCTTAACGAACTGAATTTCGACGGCACCATCGTCATTGGCGAGGGCGAACGCGACGAAGCGCCGATGCTCTATATCGGTGAGAAGGTCGGCAAGCAGAAGCCCGACGCTCCCCAGATCGACATCGCGCTCGATCCATTGGAGGGCACCACGATAACGGCAAAGGCCGGGCCGAACGCGCTTGCCGTCCTCGCCATCGCCGACAAGGGCGGCCTTTTGAACGCGCCCGATACCTATATGGACAAGATCGCCGTCGGTCCCGGCTATCCCGCTGGCGTGGTCGGCCTCGACAAGTCTGTAACCCAGAACATCGAGTCGCTGGCGGAGGCGAAGGGCGTCAAGCCGAACGAGATCATCGCCTGCGTTCTCGACCGGCCACGGCACGAGAGCATCATTGCGGAACTGCGCAAGATTGGTTGCGGCATCATGCTGATCCCCGATGGCGATGTCGCGGGCGTCATCGCAACCACCGACCCCGACACAACAGTCGACATCTATCTCGGCCAAGGCGGCGCGCCGGAAGGCGTGCTCGCAGCCGCTGCCCTGCGCTGCGTCGGCGGTCAGATGGAAGGACGGCTGGTCTTCCGAAACAATGATGAAAAGGCGCGCGCCGCCAAATGGGGGATTGAAGACCTGGATCGCATCTACACCCTGACCGACATGGCGAAGGGCGACGTGATCTTCGCCGCCACCGGCGTCACGGATGGCTCGCTCCTTGATGGCGTGAAGCGCCTCCGGGGCGGTCGCATCACGACGGAAAGTGTCGTTATGCGCGCCCATTCCGGCACGGTCCGCTATGTGAAGAGCGAACACCAGCGCGATCCCGCCTGCGCCGACTGAACGGATTCCCAAGCGGCCCCGTCGCCCGTATGACGGGAAGATGACCGCCGTCCTCAACGTCACATCGAGCATCTCCGGCCGCGCCTGGCGCTGGCGCGGCGGTTGGGAAGGCGCGCGCCAGGCGGGCGGCCTGAATGAGGACCTCGTCTACGGGCTGATGCGTGCGCGGGGCGCGGCGCATGAAGACATCGGCCTCCTGCGTGCGCCCACCATTCGCGAGATGCTGCCCGACCCCTCGGTTTTCGTCGACATGGACGCCGCCGCTGCGCGCATCGCCGACGGCATCCAGCGCGGCGAGCGGATCATGATTTTCGGCGACTATGACGTCGACGGCGCAACCAGCGCCGCGGTCCTTATCCGACACCTACGTGCGCTTGGTGCCACCACTTCACATTATATTCCCGACCGTCTCCTCGAAGGTTACGGCCCCAGCGCCGATGCCCTCGTTGCGCTGAAGCGTGCGGGCGCCGATCTCGTCGTCTGCGTCGATTGCGGCACGCAGGGGTTCGACGCGCTCGGAGCAGCGTCCGACGCCGGCCTCGATGTCATTGTCGTCGACCATCACAAGGCGTCGACTTCGCTTCCGCCCGCCATTGCCATCGTCAATCCGAACCGCCTCGACGAAAGCGAGGAGGGC
>JBAUIQ010000207.1:0-5243 GCA_049683075.1 Pacificimonas sp. | reverse complement strand
GGCCAAGCTGACCCGGCGCGCGGCCACCGCGTCGGTTTCCGTGGCGCTGATCCTGCTCCTCGCAAAGCTGTGGGCCGTCGCGGCATCCGGCAGCGTGGCGCTGCTGGCCTCGCTCGCGGATACGGGGCTCGACCTTCTCGCCTCGCTCGTCACCTTCGTCGCGGTCCGCGTCGCCGCCGAGCCTGCCGACGAGGAACATCGCTTCGGCCACGGCAAGGCGGAGGCGATTGCCGCGCTCTTCCAGACGATGCTGATCGGCATCAGCGCGCTTCTCATTTCGTGGCAGGCCATCCTTCGGTTCGCCGAACCGCGCCCGGTCCAAGCGCCGGAGGCGGGCATCGGCGTATCCGTCTTCGCGATCGTCCTGACGATCGCGTTGGTCGCCTACCAAAGCCATGTCGCCAAGCGCACGAAGTCGGTCGCCATCGCGGCGGACCGGCTGCACTATGTCTCCGATCTCGCGCTGAATGTCGCCGTCATCGTCGCCATCGGGCTCGCCGCGCTCGGGCTGACGGGGGCTGACCCCATCTTCGGCCTCGGCATCGCCCTCTGGCTGGCCTGGGGCGCGTGGAAGAGCGCACGGCGGTCGATCGACATGCTGATGGACCGCGAATGGCCGGAGCTGAAGCGGCAGCAGCTTTTGAACATGGTAGCGATGATGCCGGACGTCGACGGCATCCACGAGCTGCGCACCCGCCGTGCCGGCGACCGGGACTTCGTCCAGTTCCATATGTGGGTCGACCCCGACCTGACCGTCGAAGAGGCGCATCGGATCGTCGACCGGGTGGAGATGGCGGTTCTCACCGCCTATCCCGGCACGGAGCTGTTCATTCACGTCGACCCCAGCGGTCACATCGACCCCAATGAGATCGAGGAGCCCACGACATGCCCGCCACCGCCAGCTTCCGCCACATAGACGCCTTCGCCAGCGAACCCTTCGAGGGGAACAGCGCCGCCGTCTATCGCGCCGATGCCTTCCCGGACGACGACCGTATGCTGAAGATCGCGCGCGAACATAATCTCAGCGAGACGGCCTGGGTCGTGCCCGACCACTATGGCGACGGCGACTTCATCCTCCGCTGGTTCACGCCAACGGTCGAAGTCGTGATGTGCGGACACGCGACCTTTGCAGCCGGACATGCCATCCTGAGCGAGGATGGCGAACGCGAGAAGGTCCGCTTCCGCACCTGCATGGGGGCCGGCATCCTCGAGGTGGCGCGCGACATCAACGGGGGCCACAATGCCTACAGCATGACGCTCCCCAGCTGGGGCAGCAGTCCGACGGAAATGCCAGAACTCGTCGCCGCCCTCGGCAAAGAGCCTGCCGAGCTTCGTGTCACGGCACAGGCGGCGGAGGACTGCTTCCTCGCCATCTACGACAATGGCGACGAAGTCCGTAACCTCCGCCCTGACTTCGGCGCGATGGCCCCACTCGGCAATTACCTCTTCATCGCCACCGCGCCCGGCGACGAGGACGGTGTCGACGTTATCAGCCGCGTCTTCGCCCCCGGCGCGGGCATCGACGAAGACCCTGTCACCGGCTCTGCCCACGCCATCCTGACACCCTACTGGGCGGGCCGCCTCGGTCGGGACGAGTTCACCGCCTTCCAGGCCAGCGAACGCGGTGGCCATCTCCGCTGCCGTCACAAAGGTGACCGCGCAATACTCGGCGGCACCTGTGTGGATGTCATTTCGGGCGAACTCCTGGTTTAGAACGAAATCATAGTCTTGCTCTATTGATAAGGCCTCATGCTTTCGATTGAACCAATCAGATCGAGAATGCTTGTTGCGATAACCTAAACCACAGGAACAAGCTTCATGATCAATATCGCCGTCTTGCCAACCAAGCTCTCGGCCCTCGCCATTGCGACCGCCATGACTGCGTTCACGCCGATGGCCGCATCCGCTGCCGAAGCGGGTGACATTCAGGTGAAGCTCCTCGGTTCCGGCGTGTTCCCGCAAGGTGACGTCGATGAGGTCCTGTCTGATCCGCTCGGCTTAACGGCGAATGCGGACACGAACGTGACGGATTCCTATGTTCCGACGCTCGCGGTCGAATTCTTCCTGCTGGACAATGTCTCGGTTGAGACGATTTGCTGTATCTCTCGAAAGGATGTCGAGGGGCAGGGCGCGCTTCAGGGCAATGAACTAATCTCGAACCTGCTCGTCATCCCTGCGACGGTGACGGCGAAATATCACTTCGACCTCCCCGGTGGCGTGAAGCCCTACATCGGCGCAGGTCCGACCCACTTCATCATCTTCGACGAGGGCGTAGGCGCCGGCGCGGCCGCGCTTGGTGTCGACGATGTCAGCCTGACCAGCGAGTGGGGCGTCGCCCTGCAGGCCGGCGTCGACTACGCGCTGAATGACAACGGCCTCGGCCTCACGGTCGATGCCAAGAAGTATTTCGTCGGCACGACCGCCGGTTTCGATGTCGGCGACAACCGCGTCTTGGAAGCGGACGTCGAACTGAACACCTGGATCATCAGCGGCGGCCTCAGCTTCACCTTCTGACCGTGGTTCAAGGTCCGGAAGCGTGCTGTCCGCGCTTCCAATGTAGGAGATGCCGGTCCACCATGGGGTGTGACCGGCAATCCTCTCATCCCTTCTTTCACCGCCCATGAGAGGACGGCAGCCGAAAACGCGACATTTCTGTCAAATCACTGTCAAATCCGTGTGACCTTCGCGCGCCCGTGCGTCGGTGCAACTTTCGTGCAACCTACAAGGCTTCACACTCGCCGGACTCGCTGGCAGAGACGCGCGCCATGAGCGATACCGACATTCCGAAAACCTTCGACCCGGCCGTGATCGAATCCCGCTGGTATTCCCATTGGGAGGAGACCGGCGCGTTCCGTCCCGACCGCTCCGATGCAGAGCCCTGGACACTGGTCAACCCGCCGCCGAACGTCACCGGCAATCTTCATATCGGCCATGCGCTCGACAACACGCTGCAGGACGTCCTCGCCCGCCATGCCCGGATGACCGGCAAGGACGCCAAATGGGTCGTCGGCACCGACCATGCCGGGATCGCGACGCAGATGGTCGTCGAGCGCCAGTTGAACGAGAAGGGCGAGAAGCGCACCGACTACAGCCGCGACGATTTCATCGCCAAGGTTTGGGAGTGGAAAGAGGAATCCGGCGGCAACATCACGCGCCAGCTGCGCCGCCTCGGCTGCTCCATGGACTGGTCGAACGAGCAGTTCACCATGGACCCGCATTTCGCCGAAGCTGTCACGAAGGTCTTTGTCGACCTCTATAATGACGGTTTAATTTACCGCGATAAGCGCCTGGTAAATTGGGACCCGGGCCTCAAGACCGCCATCTCCGATCTCGAAGTCGAAACGAAGGAAGTTGCCGGACATTTCTGGCGCTTCAAATATCCGCTGGCCGACGGCGCGACGCTCGCCAGCGGCCAGGACTATATCGAAGTCGCCACCACCCGCCCCGAAACCATGCTCGCCGACATGGCCGTCGCCGTCCATCCGGACGACGAGCGCTACGCATCCGTAGTCGGCAAAGAGGTCGACCAGCCAATAACCGGCCGCCGCCTGAAGATCGTCGCCGACGACCATGCCGATCCGGAACTGGGCTCGGGCGCGGTCAAGATCACGCCCGGCCATGACTTCAACGACTTCGAGGTCGGTAAGCGCAACGACATCGCCCCCGCCGACATGCTGAACATGTTCGACGCCGACGCCAATGTCGTCCAGACAGCGGACGGTCTCGTGCCGGACGAGTTCCTTGGCCGCGAGCGCTTCGAGGCCCGCAAGGCCGTCGTCGCGAAGCTGAAAGAGCTCGGCCACCTCATCCTGCACGTCACCACATCGAAGGACGGCGAAGAGCAGCGGCATGATGCCGAACCTCGCAAGATCCAGACCCCCTATGGCGACCGCTCGAACGTCGTCATCGAACCCTGGCTGACCGACCAATGGTATGTCGACGCCGAAGAACTGGCGAAGGAACCCCTTCGCGCGGTGCGTGAAGGCGACATCGATATCGTCCCGAAGAGCTGGGAGAAAACCTTTTACAACTGGATGGAAAACATCCAGCCTTGGTGCGTGTCCCGCCAGCTCTGGTGGGGGCATCGGATTCCGGCTTGGTAT
Organism: Pacificimonas sp.; assembly: GCA_049683075.1. Classification (GTDB taxonomy): domain Bacteria; phylum Pseudomonadota; class Alphaproteobacteria; order Sphingomonadales; family Sphingomonadaceae; genus Pacificimonas. Next base: position 1,140 of record JBAUIQ010000207.1, on the reverse strand, counting down.
GGGCCAAACCCTAAAGATCGGGAAGCGCGGCTCTCGATTGAGCGGGTGGTCCACCCGCAAGAAGACAGGGCCATTTTTGAAAACCCTCATACCTTTGTCGCGATGAGTGAAGCTGAGGTCAGAAGCAGTGCTGCCGAACTATACGACCTCAATGAAGAGGATGTTGTTTTCGTTGACGGCCTAACCGAGGCAGTTAGAGCGTCTATCTTGTCAGAGAACCGGCAGATGCTTCCGATCTGGCGCGACAGCGACGTCCTCGACACATGGTTCTCCTCAGCCCTTTGGCCCTTCGCCACTCAGGGCTGGCCAGATACAGACGTGAAGGCCGAAGGTCTTTACCCAAACGACGTTCTCGTTTCCGGTTTCGACATCCTGTTCTTCTGGGATGCGCGGATGATGATGATGGGGACGCACCTCCTTGGCGAGGTGCCGTTCCGCGATCTCTATCTCCACGGCCTCGTCCGCGCCGCCGACGGGCAAAAGATGTCGAAGTCGAAGGGCAACACCGTCGACCCCCTCGGCCTGATCGACAAATATGGCGCCGACGCGCTGCGCTTCTTCATGACGGCGATGGAATCGCAGGGCCGTGACATCAAAATGGATGAGCGACGGATCGAGGGCTATCGCAACTTCGCGACCAAGCTGTGGAACGCCGCCCGTTTCGCCCAAGGCTATGGCATCGGCGCCAGCGAAACCCTCGCTCCGCCCGCCGCCACGACCGCAGTTAACCGCTGGATCATCGGCGAGACGATCAAGACCGCGCAGACCCTCGATCTCGCCATCGCCGACTATCGCTTCGACAGCGTCGCCGACACCATCTACCACTTTACCTGGAACCGCTTTTGCGACTGGTATCTCGAGCTAATCAAGCCGGTCCTTCAGGCCGACGGTGACAGCCCAGAGAAGGCCGAAACGCAGCTCGTCGCGGGCTGGGTCCTCGACCAGATCCTCGTCATGCTGCACCCCATCATGCCCTTCATCACCGAAGAGCTGTGGCACAAACTAGGGCGTCGCCCCTACGACCTCATCCACGCCAAATGGGTCGAAGCCGACGCCCGCTCGATCGATGTAGAGGCGGCGGCGGAGGTGAACTGGCTGATCGGCCTGGTCGGCGCGCTCCGCTCCAGCCGCTCCGAACTC
>JBAUIQ010000206.1:0-3208 GCA_049683075.1 Pacificimonas sp. | reverse complement strand
CGTCAAGCCGCAGCACGCGTCTCGTCCTTCGCCAGCTCCTCTCTCAGGCTCTCCGCCAGAAGGAACGCGAGCTCGATAGACTGGCTGGCGTTCAGGCGCGGGTCGCAGTGCGTGTGATACCGGTCGGCAAGCGTTTCGTCCGTGACCGCGGCCGCGCCGCCAGTGCATTCGGTAACATTCTGGCCGGTCATCTCCGCATGAATGCCGCCCGCATGCGTGCCCTCGGCGCGGTGCACGGCAAAGAAGCTGCGGACTTCCGACAATATGCGTTCGAACGGCCGCGTCTTGAAGCCGGAGGCGGCTTTGATCGTATTCCCATGCATGGGATCGCAGGACCAGACGACCTCGCGACCTTCCGCCTTCACGCGACGCACAAGTGCGGGCAGTCCGTCCTCGACTTTCTCATGACCGAAGCGCGCAATCAGAGTCAGTCTGCCCGGGTCGTTCGTCGGATTGAGTGTGTCGATCAGGCGGATCAGTTCGTCGGGCTCCAGGGATGGCCCGCACTTCATGGCAATCGGGTTGCCGACCCCGCGCAAGAACTCGACATGTGCCGAGCCAGTGAACCGGGTGCGATCGCCGATCCACAGAAGATGCGCCGATGTGTCATACCAGTCGCCGGTCAGCGAGTCCTGTCTTGTCAACGCTTGTTCGTAGCCGAGCAGCAGCGCCTCGTGGCTCGTGTAGAAGTCCGTCCCCTGCAACTGCGGCACGCTGTCGGGCGAGACGCCGCAGGCCTCCATGAAGTCGAGCGCATCACCGATCCGATCCGCCAGCGCCTGATACTTCGCCCCTGCCTCCGACGAGCCGACAAAGTCGAGGTTCCATCGATGGACCTGATGAAGATTGGCGTAACCGCCCTGTGCCAGCGCGCGCAGCAGGTTCAGCGTGGATGCCGCCTGCATATAGGCCTTCTGCAGACGCTCGGGATCCGGCAGGCGGCCAGCCTCTTCGAACGACATGTCGTTGATGATGTCGCCGCGATAGGAGGGCAGGGTAGTGTCACCGATGGTTTCGATCGGCGAAGAACGCGGCTTGGCGAACTGCCCTGCCATCCGCCCGACTTTCACGACCGGCATGCGTCCGCCGAATGTGAGGATGACCGCCATCTGCAACAGCACGCGAAATGTGTCGCGGATGTTGTTCGGGTGGAATTCCTTGAAACTCTCGGCGCAGTCACCGCCCTGCAACAGGAACGCCCGGCCTGCCGCCACCTCGGCGAGGTCCGCCCTCAAGCTGCGCGCTTCGCCCGCGAAGACGAGCGGCGGATATGTGCCGAGCAACTGCTCGGTCTCGGCGAGAGCCGCCGTATCGGGATAATCGTCCGGGATGTGCCGCGCCTCGAAGTCGCGCCAACTGCCGGGTGTCCAGTTTGCTACCTGTGCCATGGCAAGATCATTGCACCAGAAGATGCTGCGCCGCAACGAAGTGTTGCTATCGCATCAACACGAGTTCCTCCGCCATGGTGGGATGGATAGCGACTGTCTCATCGAGCTGCGCCTTCGTCAGGCCAGCCTTCACGGCGATCGCGAGGCTCTGCATGATCTCCGGCGCATCCGGCCCGATCATATGTGCGCCGACCAATTTGTCCGTCGCCGCATCGACGACGAGTTTATAGAGCGCTCGCTCGTTACGGTTGGCGAGAACGTTCTTCATGGCACGGAAGTCGGACGTGAAAATTCGGACGCCGCCCAGCGTGTCGCGCGCTTCGCTTTCCGTCATGCCGACCGACCCGATCGGCGGGTGGCTGAAGACGGCCGAGGGAACACAGTCGTAATCCACCTTGCGCTTATTGTCTCCGAACAAAGTGTCGGCGACCGCATGACCTTCGCGGATGGCGATCGGCGTTAGCTGGATGCGATCCGTGACGTCGCCGACAGCATAGATATTGTCGACGCTGGTCTGGCTGTAATCGTCGACCTTGATCGACCCATTGTCATCGAGTTCGACGCCGACCTCTTCCAGGCCGACCCCATTTGTCGATGGTGGACGTCCGACGGCCGCGAGCAGAAGGTCGGCCTCGATCTGATCCTCCTTCTCCGTCGTGATCAGTACTGTATCGTCGTCGCGCTTCTCAACCTTCTTAAACGGCGAATTATAGAGGAAGCGGATACCTTTCACGGTGCTGATATGCTGGAGCCGCTCCACGACGCTGTGATCATATCCGCGTAGCAGCTTGTCGGAGCGCTGAACGAGCGTCACCTCGACGTCCAGTTCGTTAAAGATTCCTGCGAATTCGTTCGCGATATAACCGCCACCGGCGATCACGACGCGCTTCGGCAGTTTCGGAAGATGGAATACTTCGTTCGAGTTTATGGCATGCTCGGCACCCTCGCAACCGAGCGATCCCGGGTGCGATCCGACGGCTATCAGAATCTTGTCGGCCGTCACGGCCTTACCATCGATTTCGATCGTATGAGCATCCTGAAGGACTGCGCGTCCCTCATGCAGTTTCACGTCATGAGAGGAGAGCGTAGATTTATACGCGTCCTCGATGCGATCGACTTCGCTCAGAACATTGTCGCGAAGGCGGTCCCAGTCGAACGTTTTCCCTTCGACCGTCCAGCCAAAGCGCTGCGCATCTTCGAGATCCTCGGCGAAGTGGGCACCGATCACGAGAAGCTTCTTCGGAACGCAGCCGCGGATGACACAGGTCCCCCCGACCCGGTGTTCCTCGGCAATGCCGACGCGCGCGCCATGCCCGGCCGCGATCCGGGAGGACCGCACGCCACCGGACCCCGCCCCGATGACGAAGTAATCAAAATCGTATTTTGGCACGTGGGGGGTAGCTCCTAATCCGCAGTGGGCTCGTTACCTATGCGTCCGCACAGGCTTGTCCAACAGGTTCCGCATGTTACTGTCATCTGAATACGCGCCGACCTTGGTGCCAGAGGGGTGGGAACCAATGTCGCAGCCGAAGCGCGTGCTCGTCGCGGAAGACAATATGCTCGTCATGCTGTCTCTCGAGGGGCTGATCGAAGACATGGGTTGGGAATTGGTCGGCCCCGCAGCTACCGTCGATGCCGCTATGCAGCTCGTCGCGGCCGGTGGCTTCGACGTCGCTCTCCTCGACGTTAATTTGTCCGAAGAAAACAGCTTCCCAGTCGCTCGTGAACTGAAGGCCAGAAATCAGCCATGCGTTTTTGTGACGGGTTATGACCTTGGCACTGACGTGCCAAGCGATCTGCGCGACGTTCCAGTTATCGTA
>JBAUIQ010000205.1:0-2267 GCA_049683075.1 Pacificimonas sp. | reverse complement strand
GGCTGGTGCAGACCTTCTTACCGAACTGGATGAGCCAGAAATGGCCTTCCGCCTTCGCCCAGTCCGGTGCACATGCCTCGAGCCGCTCCGCGACCTTCGCTTCGGTCTTGCCGGGTGCCAGACCTGTCCGGTTGCAGACCCGGCCGACATGCGTGTCGACGGCGATAACATCGGCACCGAAGGTGAAGGACATGACGATGTCCGCGCATTTGCGGCCAATGCCCGGCATTTCGAGGAGGCCAGCGCGCGTCTCGGGCACCACACCATCCCGCTCGATCAGGGCGGCGCAGAATTTCCGGATTGATTTTGCCTTGTTGTTATAGAGGCCCGCCGGACGGATGGCGTCGATCAGCGCCTCGTCGGACAGTGCCCACATCGTCTCCGGCGTCTTCGCGAGCGCGAAGAGAGCGTTGGTCGCCTTCGCCGTGTTCGAGTCCAGCGACTGGGCCGACAGCATGCAGGCGATGCACGAGCGGAAGGCGTCCGGCTGTCCCTTCGGTCCCTTCGCGCCGCCATTCTCGCCGCGCCAATTGCCCGGCATCGCGTCGGCAAGCCGGCGAAACATCGTCTCGACGTCGGCGTTGGCCAGCTCGTTCACATCTCGTCTCCCGCCTCTGCGCGTCCGGTGTCGCAGAGCGCCTGCGCCGGGCAGTTCCGACAGTCCAGCCCTTGCGGGCGGCAATGGTTCCGGCCGACCTCCTTCATGAGAAGGTGATGCTCGTCATAATCGGCGGCCGTCCACTCGTCGGGCAGGATCGGCTCCAGCGCCTTGTAGGCGCGCGCCGTATCGGCCTTCGGCGGTACGAGGCCCATGCGTTGCAGGATGCGGCGATGATGGCTGTCCAGAACCATCGCCTTCCGGTGAAGCGTAGAGGCGTTGACGACGCCCGCCGCGATCTTGCGACCGATCCCCGGCAGCGTTTCCAGCCAGTCCATCGCGGCGATCGTCGGCATGTCCTCGAGATGTGAAAGGTCTACCCGCCCCCGCGCCTCGACCAACGCGGTCAAGCAATCTTTTAGTCGCTGCGCCGCTATGTTCGGGTAGGTTTGCGTCGACAATTCCGCCTGAAGCTCAGCGAGTGGCACACCCGCCACCGCCTCCCAGCTGCCCCATCGCGTCAGCATCCGGTCGGTCGCCCCGTTCGATATATCCGAATGCGTCCGCGCCCCGATCACGCCCTGCACCAGAACCCATTCCGGCGCACGCCAATTCGCGGCGGCGCGCTCGATCCGTCCGAACCGCTGGATCAGCAGCGGCTGGAGACGCCGCAGGCGTTCGGTGCGGGGGTCGGAGCCGAGCAGGAGTTCCACCGGTCGCTCGTCACTCCCACTCGATGGTTCCCGGAGGCTTCGACGTGTAGTCGTAGACCACGCGGTTGATGCCCTTCACTTCGTTGACGATGCGCGTGGCGACGTTGGACAGGAACTCGCTGTCGAAAGGATAAACGTCCGCTGTCATGCCGTCCGTACTGGTGACGGCGCGGAGGCCGCAGACGCGGTCGTAGGTGCGGTGGTCGCCCATGACACCGACGGTGCGGACGGGGAGGAGGACGGCGAAGGCCTGCCAGATGGCGTCGTAGAGGCCCGCTTTCCGGATTTCGTCGAGGTAGATGAGGTCGGCCTTCCTCAGGATATCGCAGGACTCCTTGTCGACCGCGCCGGGAATGCGGATGGCGAGGCCAGGGCCAGGGAACGGATGGCGGCCGACGAAGGCGTCGGGAAGGCCGAGCTCGCGGCCAAGGTCGCGGACCTCGTCCTTGAAGAGCTCGCGCAGGGGTTCGACGAGCTGCATGTTCATGCGCTCGGGCAGGCCGCCGACATTGTGGTGCGATTTGATCGTCACGCTGGGGCCGCCGGTGAAGCTGACGCTTTCGATGACGTCGGGGTAGAGCGTTCCTTGTGCCAGGAAGTCCGCGCCGCCGATGCGCTTGGCTTCTTCCTCGAAGACGTCGATGAAGGTCTTGCCGATGAACTTGCGCTTCTTTTCGGGATCGCTTTCGCCAGCAAGGCCGGAGAGGAACCGGTCCTCCGCTTCGACGTGAACGAGCGGGATGTGGTAGTGGCCGCGGAACAGGCTGACGACCTCGTCGGCCTCGTTCGCCCGCATCAAGCCATGGTCGACGAAGACGCAGGTCAACTGGTCGCCGATCGCCTCGTGGATAAGGACGGCTGCAACTGCGCTGTCGACGCCGCCGGAGAGGCCGCAAATGACCTTCCCGTCGCCGACCTGCTCGCGAATTTCGGCAATTTTCTGGGCGCGGAAGTCG
>JBAUIQ010000204.1:0-3936 GCA_049683075.1 Pacificimonas sp. | reverse complement strand
GTTCAGCATTGAGACGACCACTGGCATGTCCGCGCCGCCGATGGGGATGATGAGGAGGAAGCCGACAAGAAAGGCGAGGATAACGATCAGCGGGATCAGTAGCCCCTCGCCCGGCCCGCCCGCGCCGGAAAACACATAAGCGCCAATCATCACAAGGATCGCGCCAAGGACGCCGAAGTTGATGAGGTGCCGCGCAGGCAGGAGGATCGGCGTACCCGACATATTGCCGTTCAGCTTGGCGAAGGCGATGACCGAGCCGGAAAAGGTGATCGCGCCAATGGCTGCGCCGAGGGCGAGCTCCACGCGGCTGACCGCGAAAATCTGTCCGCCCGCATCGAGCAGGCCGAAACCGCCGGGATTTAGCCAGGCCGCCAGGCCGACGAGTACGGCCGCAAGACCGACGAGCGAGTGAAACGCCGCCACGAGCTGCGGCATCGACGTCATGGCGATCCGACGGGCGATGGTGAGACCGACGACGGCACCAATCGCGATCGCACCGAAGATCAGCAGAAAGTCCGTCAGCGACAGACCGCGCGCGGCTTCGCCTGCGACCTCGACCGTCGCCAGTGGCGGATGCACGACCAGTGTCGTCACCACCGCGATCAGCATGCCGATCATGCCATAACGGTTGCCCGCCCGGCTGGTCTCCGGGGAGGACAGGCCACGCAGGGCCAAGATGAAGAGAACGCCGGACAGGAGATAGGCGATCATTGCCCAAGGCGGGGTCGTAGCGACTTGCTCCATGACCTAGCCCTCGACTTTCTTGGGCGCGGTCGTTTTCGGCGTCTTCTTTTACATGGCCAGCATTCGCGCCGTAACCGCGAAGCCACCGAAAATATTCACTGCCGCCAGCGCCACCGCAACCAGCCCAAGCCACTTCGCGCTCGGCACCGCCGCCGCGGCAGCCGCGATCAGCGCGCCGACGATGATGACGGACGAAATCGCATTGGTCACCGCCATCAACGGCGTGTGCAGCGCGGGCGTGACGGACCAGACAACGTAATAGCCGACGAAGCAAGCCAAAACGAAGATCGACAGGATCGAGATGAAGTCCATGATGCCGCTCCCTATGCCTGCCCAAGTACACGTTCGGCTAATAGGCGCTGAATCTGCGCTGGATCGCTTCCACGTGAAATTTTGACCTCGAATGGGTCGGTACGGGATGAAACCCAGATCTTTAGTTCGGTATCTAGATCAAGTGTCCCAGCGCTTTCCACACTGAACCTGACGATCGACTTATACGGAACGCTGCCGACGTCCACTTTGCTTCCCGTCAATCCTTGTACGTCGACCATGACGAACCGAAGGTCGGTGAGAAAGGCTACATCTCGAATAGTCTTGAAAGCGGCAAGGACGGTCTCTCCTGGCAAAAGATGCTGGCCAAACTTGTCGTGAATTTCGTCCGGAGTGATCTCGTGAGAGCTAAAGAAGCCCATCAGGCCAACCGCTCATTGCTGACTTTGCCGTCGTGCGCGACACGAACCCCCTTCACGATCTCGTCGTCTTCCGGCCAGACGAGCGCTTTCGTTTCCTCGTCCCAGAATGCGCTGAGGAAGTTCCAGAGGTTGCGGGCGTAGAGCTGGCTGGCGACCTCGGCGAGGCGGCCCGGCACGTTGCGATGGCCGACGATCTTGACGCCATGCTTCTCGAAAATCTCGCCCAAAACCGCGCCCTCAACATTACCGCCCTGCTCGACCGCGAGGTCGACCACGACGCTGCCGGGCTTCATGGATGCGAGCTGTTCATCTGAAACGAGGCGCGGGGCGGGACGACCGGGAATGAGCGCCGTCGTGATGACGATGTCCTGCTTGGCGATATGCGCCGATACGAGCTTCGCCTGCGCGGCCTGATATTCCTCGGACATCTCGGAGGCATAGCCGCCTGTGCCCTCACCCTCGATACCGGCGACGTCCTCGACGAAGATCGCCTTCGCGCCAAGGCTTTCAATCTGTTCCCGGGTGGCGGCGCGAACGTCCGTCGCGCTGACCTGCGCGCCTAACCGGCGCGCGGTCGCGATCGCCTGAAGCCCGGCGACGCCGACGCCCATGACGAAGCATTTCGCGGCACTAACCGTGCCCGCTGCTGTCATCATCATCGGGAAGGCGCGGCCATATTCCGCCGCGGCATCCAGAACAGCCCTGTAGCCGGCAAGGTTCGATTGCGAGGACAGGACATCCATCGACTGTGCCCGGGTGATGCGCGGCATGAACTCCATCGCCATCGCTGTAAAACCGGCCGCGGCGTAGGCATCAAGTGTGTCGCGCGCCTGTGTTGGGTTTAGAATGCCGCAGATGACCGCGCCGTCGGCGGCACCGGCGACCGAAACCGCGTCCGGCGCACGCACCGCGAGAATGACGTCCGCGCCTTCGACAGCGGCAGCGCGTGTTGGCGCGACTGTCGCACCGGCCTCAGCAAAGTCTTCATCAGCAACGCCAGCCGCCGAACCGGCACCGGCCTCGACCGCGACGTTTGCGCCCAGGCCGATATATTTTGTCGCCGTCTCCGGCGTCGCAGAGACCCTGGGTTCGTCCGCGCTCGCCTCGTTCAAAACGGCGATCTTCATGCGGATTTTCCCCCGGCGTGCGTCACAATGCGAAAAGCGCCAATCCAAGAAGAATGACGACGATCACGCCGATCGACCATTTGACGAGAGTTTTAAACCCGCCATAGGTGTCGGCATGATCCTTCATGGCCTTTGCGGTATAGGGCTTATGCGGCTCCATAATCTCGGTGCGTCCCTTGCAGTCCTTTTGTCCCGCCCCTTTAACAAGCCCTGCGGCGCTGTGAAGCAGAAGGCTCGATATTTTAGCCTGCGATTAACTGGGGGGTCGATACATAGAGTGTTCGCGACCACCGCCCGCCCGGAAAGCCGCTGATGACAAAGAAGGTCCTGATCGTCGACGACGAACCGGCACAGCGGATGCTGCTGAAACGGATCGTCGAAATGGCGGGACACGAGGTCGCCGAGGCCGAGTGCGGACGCAGCGGGCTCGAGATGCTCGAGCGGATGAATGGCGCGGTGGACGCCGTCATACTTGACCATTCGATGCCCGACATGAACGGCCTGGAAATGTTGGGCGAGTTGCGGCCGCAGCGACCCGACCTTCCCGTCCTGATGCTGACCGCGCATTCCAGCGTGAAAGTGGCCGTCGATGCCATGCGCGCGGGTGCAAGCGACTTTCTGATGAAGCCAGCAAACGCGGACAAAATTACGAGTGCGCTCGACAGCGCCATGAACGGTGCGGGCGGCGCCGAATTGCGGCCAATCACCGAAAAGCTGTCCATGGGTGCCGGGTTCGACGGCGTCATCGGCAGCGCGCCCGCCTTTCGCGACGCCCTCGCCGTCGCCAAGAAAGCTGCGAAACGCAACGTGCCCGTCTTGATCGGCGGCGAAAGCGGCACTGGCAAAGAGGTCGTCGCCAGCGCCGTCCATGCCGCCAGTCCGCGTGCCGCAAAGCCGCTTGTCATCGTCAACTGCGGAGCGATCCCGGAAAATCTCGTGGAATCCGTTCTCTTCGGGCATGAGAAAGGCGCGTTCACCGGCGCAACCGCCAAGCATGAGGGTCGATTTGCCGAAGCCAATGGCGGCACATTGTTTCTCGACGAGGTCGGCGAGCTTCCACTTGAAGCCCAGGTGAAATTGCTGCGCGCCCTGCAGACCGGCCAGATCGAACCGGTCGGCGGCAAGGGGCAGGTTCAGGTCGACGTGCGCATTGTCGCCGCGACCAATCGCGATTTGCAGCAAGAAGTCGCGGCAGGACGTTTCCGCGAGGATCTCTATTATCGCCTCGGTGTGGTTCCGATTACGATACCGCCACTGCGCGATCGACGCGAAGACATTCCGGCGCTCGCAAGGTATTTCGCATCGGTGCTGCACGAGGAGGGCGACATCGCCTGCGCGGACGTCGACGACGACGCGATGACGCTCCTTACCGC
>JBAUIQ010000203.1:0-6776 GCA_049683075.1 Pacificimonas sp. | reverse complement strand
TCCGAGGCAACCGGCATCGAAGCGCGATTACGGACCGAGGCCGTCGCAGCGAGTTCACCCGCATCTTCGAAGATCAGCGTGAGGCGCACATTCTCACCTGCCGCGGGGAGCACCATGTCGCCTGTCGTCATACCATGCTTCCCGCCCGGGGCGAGCGACAGCGTGCCGCCCGCAGGCAGTTCGAACGCCTCCTGCGGCACCATCCGCATGATACCGTCTTCGTCGATCGTCTCATGCAGTTCGATGGCGGTTCCGTCGACGAGGATGCCCGTCAGTCGGTCAGTCTTGCCGGTGCCCGTGATCTCGCCATAGACGGCCGCAGGACGACCTTCGACGGCGGGCAGGATGAGGTCGAAACTTCCCAGCGCGATTGCCAGGTCTTCAACCTCCTCGGCCGTGTTCAGCGCCTCGTCATTCTCGACCGGCGGCGAGCCGCTGTCACAGGCCGCCAGTGTCATCGCCGACGCAGCAAGCGCCGCCAGAGCCAGTTTCGTCATATCGTGAACCTTTCCTGATCCCTTGTCTGAATTATGTGCCTACCTACATCACTGACACGGGCGCGGAACCTGCGGCTTGATGAAGCGCGGGACACCGCCTGCCCCCTTGTTTTGCTTGTGAATAATAGAGGAAACAACAATGGCAAAGGTTATCGGTATCGACCTTGGCACCACCAACAGCTGCGTCGCCGTGATGGACGGCAGCGCGCCGAAGGTCGTCGAGAATTCAGAAGGTGCGCGCACGACCCCGTCGATGGTCGCCTTCACGAAGGACAATGAGCGGCTCGTCGGCCAGCCGGCCAAGCGCCAGGCGGTGACGAACCCCGAAAACACCTTGTTCGCGATCAAGCGCCTTATCGGGCGGCGCTTCGATGATCCGCTGACCAAGAAGGACATGGACCTCGTTCCGTACACGATCACCAAGGGCAATAATGGTGATGCGTGGGTCGAAGCGGGCGGCGAGAAATACAGCCCCTCCCAGATTTCCGCCTTCATTCTGCAGAAGATGAAGGAAACCGCCGAGGGTTATCTCGGCGAGGACGTGACGCAGGCGGTTATCACCGTCCCTGCCTATTTCAACGACGCGCAGCGTCAGGCGACGAAGGACGCCGGCAAGATTGCCGGTCTCGAAGTCCTCCGCATCATCAACGAGCCGACGGCGGCCGCGCTCGCCTATGGCCTCGACAAGGACGCCAATAAGACGATCGCCGTCTACGACCTCGGGGGCGGCACGTTCGACGTCTCCGTCCTCGAACTCGGCGACGGTGTCTTCGAAGTGAAGTCGACGAACGGCGACACCTTCCTCGGCGGTGAGGATTTCGATGCGCGTATCGTCGAGCATCTGGCCGACACCTTCAAGAAAGACGAAGGCATCGACCTCACGAAGGACAAGCTGGCGCTGCAGCGACTGAAGGAAGCTGCCGAGAAGGCGAAGATCGAGCTGTCGTCCGCACAGTCGACCGAAGTCAATCTGCCCTTCATCACGGCGGACCAGAACGGTCCGAAGCACCTCGTCCTGACGATGAGCCGCTCGGATCTCGAAAAGCTGGTCGGCGATCTCGTCGAAAAGACGCTCAATCCATGCAAGGCCGCGCTGAAGGATGCCGGCACGTCGAAGGACGAGATCGACGAGGTCATCCTCGTCGGCGGCATGACGCGCATGCCGCTGGTTCGCGAGAAGGTCGAGAAGTTCTTCGGCAAGGAGCCATCGACGGGCGTGAACCCCGATGAAGTCGTCGCCATGGGCGCGGCGATCCAGGCGGGCGTCCTGCAGGGCGACGTCAAGGACGTCCTTCTTCTCGACGTGACGCCGTTGTCGCTCGGCATCGAGACGCTGGGCGGGGTCATGACGAAGATGATCGACCGGAACACGACGATCCCGACGAAGAAGTCGCAGACCTATTCGACGGCGGACGACAACCAGAACGCCGTCACGATCCGCGTCTTCCAGGGCGAGCGCGAAATGGCGCAGGACAACAAGATGCTGGGTCAGTTCGACCTCGTCGGCATCCCCCCTGCCCCCCGCGGCGTGCCGCAGATCGAGGTCACCTTCGACATCGACGCCAACGGCATCGTCAATGTCAGTGCCAAGGACAAGGGCACCGGCAAGGAACAGCAGATCCGCATCCAGTCGTCGGGTGGTCTTTCGGACTCCGAGGTCGACCAGATGGTCAAGGACGCGGAGAAGTTCGCCGACGAGGACAAGAAGCGCCGCGAGGTTGCGGAAGCCCGCAACCAGGCGGACAGCCTCGTCCATCAGACCGAAAAGCAGCTCGAAGAGCATGGCGACAAGGTCGAGCCTTCTGTGAAGGACGAGATCCAGTCCAAGCTGCAGGCGCTGAAAGACGAACTTGGCAAGGATGAGCCGGACGCCGAGGCGCTGACGACGAAGTCGGGCGAGCTGGCGCAGGCGTCGATGGCGCTCGGTCAGGCGATCTATGAGGCGGAGCAGCAGGCGAACGCCCCCGATCCCGACGCCACCGCCGAAACCGGCGCGAAGCCGGACGAGGATGTCGTCGACGCCGAGTTCTCCGAAGTCGACGACGAGGACGACAAGGCCGACGAGAACAGGGCGGCGTAAGGTGGTTGGGAAGGGTAGCCGTGCTGGCTACCCTTCCCCCCTCTTGTCATTCCTGCGTAGGCAGGAATCCATCTCTACGCCACTCAACTCATGGGATCCTTCAGTGATAGATCCCAGCCTGCGCTGGGATGACACTTACTCATCAGCATTAGCCAAATGTCCTCGCCGTGGTGGGCAGTGACTTCCGGGGGTTAAAGAAACAGCATGGCCGTCGAAGCCGACTATTACGAAGTGCTGGGCGTCTCTCGCGACGCCGATGGCGCGACGCTGAAAAGCGCCTACCGCAAGCTTGCGATGAAGCATCATCCCGACAAAAATCCGGGCAATGCCGCGGCTGAGACGCAGTTCAAGGCCTGCGCGGAGGCTTATGACGTCCTGAAAGACCCGCAAAAACGCGCTGCCTATGACCGCTATGGCAAGTCCGCCTTTGAAAATGGCGGCGGCGGTCGCGGTCCCGGCGGAGGCTTCCAGGGTGGCGGCGATTTCTCCGATATTTTCGACAATATCTTCAGCGAATTCATGGGTGGGGGCGGTCAGCGCCAGCGGCGTGGACGCGGATCGCAGGCCGTGCGTGGCGGCGACCTTCGCTACGATATGGAGCTGACGCTTCAGGAGGCATTTCAGGGCGTCAAGAAGACTGTCAGCATCGATGTCGCCGCGACCTGCGACACCTGTGAAGGCAGCGGGGCGGCTCCGGATGCAACCGTCGAGGCCTGCACCACATGCCAGGGCCACGGCCAGGTCCGCGTGCAACAGGGCATGTTCGTCATCGAACGCGCCTGCCCGACCTGCCACGGCGCCGGGCGCGTGACGTCGGCAGTTTGCGAGGAATGTTTAGGCGCGGGCCGGGTCGACAAGGAAAAAGAACTGACCGTCGACATCCCGGCGGGCGTCGACGAAGGCACCCGCATTCGCCTCGCCGGCAATGGCGAAGCCGGCGCGCGCGGCGGACCGGCGGGCGATCTCTATATTTTCGTGCACCTGATCCCGGACGAGGTCTTCACCCGTTCCGGCACCAATCTCCACATCACCGTCCCCCTCTGCATCACCGATGCCGCGCTTGGCGGGACGATCGAGGTACCGACGATCGACGGCGAGATGACCGAATTGTCGATCCCGTCGGGCACCCAGTCCGGCCGCGAGTTCCGCCGACGCGGCAAGGGAATGCCGAGCCTTTCGGGCGCAGGCCGCTCCGGCGGGCGCGGCGACCTGATCGTCGAGGTCGAAGTGGAAACGCCGACCCGGCTGTCGAAGCGGCAGAAGGAATTGCTGGAGGAGTTTCGCGGGTTGGAGGACGAAGCACGCTCGAGCCCGAAGAGCGCAGGTTTCTTCTCGAAAATCCGCGAGAAACTGGACGAGTTCGCGAACTGATGCACGCAAGGGCGTGAGTTTTCAAAATGGCGTGGCAACCTCTTGGCGAATGAAAGGTTCTCGTTTCGAACCCTAAGACAGTCCGAAAGCCCCCGCATATGAAACTCTACGGCGCAACGCTCAGCCCTTATGTCCGCAAAGCGGCGGCCTTCATGAACGAGAAGATGCTGAACTGGGAGCATGTCGTCGTCGGCCTCGGCGCGAAGGACGAGGATTTCCTGGGCGCCTCGCCGCTCGGGAAAATCCCGGCCTTTCGCGACGGCGACTATAGTCTGGCGGATTCGACCGCGATCTGCGTTTACCTCGATGCCGCCTATCCGAAGACGCGTCTGATCCCCGACGACGCCAAAGCGCGCGGGACGGTTTTCTTCTGGGACGAGTTCGCCGACACCGTCATGGGCGCGGCGACAGGCAAGCTGTTCTTCAACCGCGTCGTCGCGCCGAAACTCCTGAAACAGGACGGCGACGAGAAGGTCGCAGAGGAAGGCTTGAAGGACGCCAAACCGCTCCTCGACCTCCTCGAAAAGCACGCGCCGGAGAGCGGCAATTTCCTCGTCGGCGACACGATCACGCTTGCCGACATCGCGGTTGCCAGCCCCTTCGCCAATCTCGAACATGCAGGCGCGGCGGTCTCGGACGAGCATCCGCGCACCAAGGCCTACATTAACGCGATCCACCAGCGCGAGAGTTTTCAGGGCATGATCGAGGCCGAACGGAAGCTCCTCGGCGGCAGCTTCGGCGGCTAGAAGGCGCCCTGGCCCATATTGGGAGGGCGAACGTGCTCCCTTGCGCTGCTATCCCGGCGTGAGGAGGCCCGCCCATGACCGCAACGCCCTTTCCCGGCTTTTCCACCGACACGCTCGACAATCGTATCGTCAATCCGGACATCGTCGCTCAGCCCGCCAAGATTCACGAGGTATATCGCGAACTGCGCGAAACCGACCCCGTACACTGGACCGAGCCGACGGGCTTTCGCCCCTTCTGGGCGATCACGAAGCAAGCCGATATCAAGGCGGTGTCGAAGGCGAACGAGACGTTCATCAACGCCGAGCGCACCTATATCGCGCCCGTCGAAAATGAAGAGTGGATCGTCGCGCAGACGGGCGACAGTCACCTTTTCCGCACGCTCGTCGACATGGACGATCCGCTGCACAAAAAATTGCGCCAGATCACCAACGAGTGGTTTCTGCCGAAGAACCTGCGGACGCTCGAAGACAAGATCCGCAAGATCGCGCGCGAACATGTCGACCGGATGGCTGCGCTTGGCGGCGAATGCGATTTCGTCAACGAAGTGGCGCTGTTCTATCCGCTGCGCGTCATCATGGAGATCCTCGGTGTCCCGCCCGAGGACGAACCGCTGATGCTGAAGATGACGCAGGAGATGTTCGGCTCGGGCGATCCGGACGTCGTCGCGCGCTCCGAAAAGATCACGCGCGGCCCCAATGGCCCGACCGCAGGTGGATCGGGCGAGGACGCCGTCGACCTGATGGCGCTGGCCCAGGAATATTTCGCCTATTTCGGTGCGATGGTCGAAGACCGGAAGCGGAACCCGACGGATGATGTCGCAACCGTCATCGCAAAGGCTGAGGTGGACGGCGAACCGATCGATCTTCGCCATGCGCTCAGCTATTTCGTCATCATTGCCTCGGCGGGGCACGACACGACGTCCAGCTCAACGGCGGGCGGCTTTCTGCAGCTCGTGAAGAACCCTGAGCAGCTCGCGAAGCTGCAGGCAAACCCGAAACTGATGATGCAGGCGGTCGAGGAATCGATCCGCTGGGAAACGCCGGTAAAGCATTTCATGCGAACCTGCACCGCCGACACGATGGTGGGCGAGCAGGAGATCAAGGCGGGCGAACATCTCGCCATGTTCTACTGGTCCGGCAATTTCGACCGTGAGGCGTTCGAGGCACCAGATCGGTTCGACGTTACCCGTGCGCCCAATCCGCAAGTCGCCTTCGGCGGCGGCGCGCACCAGTGTCTGGGGCTCCATCTCGCCCGTCTCGAAAT
Organism: Pacificimonas sp.; assembly: GCA_049683075.1. Lineage (GTDB taxonomy): Bacteria > Pseudomonadota > Alphaproteobacteria > Sphingomonadales > Sphingomonadaceae > Pacificimonas. The sequence continues at coordinate 818 of JBAUIQ010000203.1, read as the reverse complement.
CCGCATCCTGTTCGAGGAGCTGATCCCGAGCCTGAAAAGCATCGCATTGGCGGGCGACACGGCCTGGACGCGCTCGAACTTCGTCAGCGGTCTGAAGCGCTTTCCCATCCGGTACGAGATGTCGTGAGAAACGACCCGGCGCGCCGCGATCCAGCCACCTATCCCTACGCGCTCGAAACGCCGGTCCGTTACGGCGACATCGACAATAATAATCATCTCAACAACGTCGCCTTCGCGCGCTTCTTCGAGGAGGCGCGGGTACGCTTCCACCATCACCTCCGCCACCGGCACCCCGATCTCGACGGCCCACGCGCCATCGTCGCGAGCGTCCATATCGACTATCTGGCGGAGGGCGGCTGGCCCGCGCCGGTCCAAATCGGGGTCGGCATCGCGAAGCTCGGCAACTCGAGCTACACGGTGGGCCAGGCGCTGTTTCAGACCGGGAATTGCATCGCGCTCGGCGAGAGTGTGATCGTCAACCGCAACCCCGACGGTCCGGGCGGCGCTTCGCTCCCCGCTAGATTGCGCGCGGTTCTGGAAGAGATGCGCCTCGCCGCGTGACCCATAGGAACCGCGCGAGGAGAAAGGCGGCCGCGAAGACGCTGGCGATGATCATCGTCCACATCAGACCCGGCACGCCGTAGCCGAGCGTGACGCCAAGCCAGTAGCCGAGCGGCAGCATGACAATGACGTAGCTGATCGTATGCGTCAGCGTCGGCATCCATTCGTCGCCGGCCGCACGCAATGCGCTCGCCGCGATCACCTGAACGCCGTCGAGCGGAAAGAACAGCAGGCCAAGAACCAGCGCCGACGAGGCC
>JBAUIQ010000202.1:0-2017 GCA_049683075.1 Pacificimonas sp. | reverse complement strand
CCTTCTTTCTGACCAATCTCGGACAGCAGGAGGCCGAGGCGGACACGGCGCTCCGCGATGCGGCGATAATCGTCCTTCTCAGCCTCAATCTCCGTCTTCGCGGCGTCCGGATCGTCGGCCTGTGCGGCCTCCTGCTCCAGCTGCTGCCAGATCTGATCGAACTCCGCTTCCACCATCGATGGAGGCACGTCGAAATCGTAGCGCGCGGCGAGATTGTCGAGCAGCTTGCGCTTCATATGCGTGCGGGTAAGCCCTTCGAGCTCTTGATTCAGTTGCCCGCCGAGCAGCTCCTTCAACTGGTCGAGACCCTCTAACCCAAGGTTCTTGGCGAGGTCGTCATCGACCTTGGCTTCCTTGGGCTTGCGGATCTCATTCACCGTCACGTCGAACTCGGCATCCCGGCCCTTTAGGTAGGCGACGTTATAGTCGTCCGGAAAGGTGACCTTGATCGTCTTCTGGTCGTTCGCCTTCACGCCAACAAGCTGGTCTTCGAAGCCCGGGATCAGACGGCCGGAGCCGATCTCGATGGTCATATCCTCGCCGGTGCCGCCTTCGAAGGGCTCACCGTCAACAGTGCCGACGAAGTCCATGGCGACCTGATCACCCTGCTGCGCCTTGTAGGTCTTCGCGCCGGGCTCATAGCTTTTCTGTTGGTCGGCGAAGCTCTTCAGCGCCTCGTCCATCGTCTTGTCGTCCGCCTCGACAACCAGCTTTTCCAGCTCGATCTTATCAATGTCGCCGACTTCGATCTGCGGCAGCACTTCCAGTTCAACGGAGAATTTGACGTCCTTGCCCTCGTCGCCTTGCTTCAGGTCGACCGATGGCTGCTGCGCCGGCCGCAGTTCCTTCTCGGACATCAGCTTCTGAATGCCCTCCTGCACGGACGTCTGCAGCGCTTCGCCGTAAAGCGCCTCGCCGTGCATCTTCTTCACGAGGTTTTTCGGCACCTTGCCCGGCCGGAAACCGGGCATCCGCATCGTTTTCGAAACGTTCGAAAGCTGGGCGTCGACACGGGCCTCCACGTCCTTTGCGGGAATCGTGACATCATAGGCGCGGGCAAGGCCCTCGTTCTTCGTTTCTTCGATCTGCATGGGAAGCCGAAACCTTCTGTTCGTTCAATATATTGGCGATAGCGGGAGCCACGCGGAACTGGTGCGGACGAAGGGACTCGAACCCCCACATCTTTCGATACCTGGACCTAAACCAGGCGCGTCTACCAATTCCGCCACGTCCGCAAGAGTTTGCCGTTCGGCCCTGCCGCATAAGGGGAAGCCAGTAAGAGGGCAAGGCGCGAGGTAATCAGGCTGGCGCCCGGGCAGCCACCAGATACTCGACGTTACCAGCCTGACCGGTAATCGGGCTTTCCGTCAGGCTAAGAACGGTCCACCCCTGCTCCGTGCCCAACCATTCGACGACATCGTCGCAGGCCCGCCGACGTACCGTTTCGTCTCTGACGACGCCGCCCTTGCCCACATTCTCCGGCCCGACTTCGAACTGTGGTTTGATAAGCGCGATCAGCGTTGCCCCCGGCGCAGCCAGCGACAGTGGGCGGGCGAGGACCTTCGCGAGGCCGATGAAGCTCGCATCGCAAACAATGAGCATCGGCGCTTCGGTGATAAGGTCGCGCGTTAAGGTCCGCGCGTCGGTCTGCTCGAGCAACACAACCCTCGGGTTCAATCGCAACGTCTCGTGAAGCTGGTTGGTCCCGACGTCGACCGCGAACACCTTCGCGGCCCCCTTCACCAACAACACCTCGGTAAAGCCACCGGTCGATGCGCCAATATCGAGGCAAGTCCGTTCGGTCGCATCGAGGCCGAAGTGGGCAATCCCGTGAACGAGCTTCAGGGCACCGCGAGACACCCAAGGATGATCGTCTTCGTTCAGTTTAAGCGCAGTGTTCTCCGGGACCATGGCGCCCGCTTTGGTGACGAGATCCTCGTCCGCGAAGACGACCGACTTTTGAATGAGCGCACGCGCGCGTGCTCGACTCGCCGCCAGACCGCGTTCCACTAGCAGC
>JBAUIQ010000201.1:0-13228 GCA_049683075.1 Pacificimonas sp. | reverse complement strand
GTCGTGACCGGCTTCGATCGGTCCAAGAAGCCGAACCTCTCTATCAAGTCGTTGCAGATCACCGAGGAGAAGGAGGCCGTGAAGCAATATGGCTCGTCCGACTCGGGTGCATCGCTCGGTGATATTCTCGGCGAGGCCCTCGGCAAGCAGGGTAAGGACTAAGCGCCTCTCTGCGTCGCCGGGTCTGACCCGGCGACGCGGAACGCTTTCTAGGGTGTCTGTGCGACAGCTGACCGCTTCGCATTGCGCCTTCTGACTCCTAGCTTGTCAGAATTGATCCATATTAGTATGGACTTGCCCTTCAGTGGCGTCCCAGAATTGATGACGGAAGGTACCCGACATGATCCGGTCCGAGCTCGTTGCCGCCGTGGCATCCGCAAATCCGCATCTTAGCGCTAAGGAAGCGGAGCGGGTTGTCGCGACTGTCTTTGATGCGATCATCGATGCGTTGTCGGAGGGTCGCCGCGTCGAACTGCGCGGCTTTGGAGCGTTCTCTACGCGTGACCGCGATGCGCGTGTCGGCCGCAATCCGCGTACCGGTGAGGCCGTGAAGGTGGAGGCCAAGCGCGTTCCGCACTTCAAGGCCGGCAAGGATTTGCGCGAGCGTCTGAATAAGTAGCGACGGGACGTTTCCGTCAGCGCTGAGAGTGGCTCGTGCTCAAGCTCGAAACAGGTAACACTTCGGCCCCGACACTCAGTTTTGATTGCTAGTCGGCAGTTTTGAACTCGCGCCGGCGGGTTCTCAATAAAGAATTTTGTATGTGCGGACAGCCAGAGCCTTCCGCTCGACATACTGGCGAGACCTATTCACCGCCAACGGCACCTGCATTCGTGGCAACCGAGGCCATTTCAGCAGCTTCGAGAAACGGCATCGGGTTCACGGCCTTGCCATCCATGCGGACTTCGTAGTGAAGGTGCGATCCGGTCGAACGGCCGGTCGAGCCCATCCCGCCGATTTTCTCACCCTGAGCGACGCGGTCGCCCTTCTTCACATTGATCCGTGACAAGTGCGCGTAACGCGTGGTCATGCCCTTGCCATGGTCGATTTCGATGAAGTTGCCGTAGCCGCCATTGCGACCCGCTCTAAGGATCGTACCTGCCCCTGCCGCATAGATCGGCTCGCCCACGGGGCCCGCCATATCGACGCCCTGGTGCATGGCGGTCGTCCCCTTGAAGGGGTCGAACCGAACGCCGTAACCCGACGTATATGTGAAGGCTTTCACCGGACGGAAACTCGGCACGGCGGCCATCGCCTTTTCCATCAGATCGAGCTTCTTCCAATTTAGGAAGAGCGATTTGAAGCGCGGCTCGGCCTCCGCAAGTGGTCCGCCCTGACCGTCGAGTTCGACCTCGGGTCCACCGACACCACCCTCGGCGCCAAGAACTTCGCGCGGGTTTAGGCCCATGGCCTTCAGGGTTTTCTTGCCTTCGTCGAACCGCATGGCGGCTTCGTTGGCCTTTTCGTCAACGAGGTCCAGCTGCGCCATTTCCAAACGGCCGATCGGGTCGAGAAGCGCCGAGGCACTCGCGTCGAGATCGTCACCGACAAGCTCTTTCGGCATCGCGTCCGCGATCTCGTCGATGTTCGCTTCGCCGTCATAAAGCTTTGCAAGGAACTCCTGGCGGCGCTCGAGAAGCGCGCTGCGGAGGGCAATTTCATTCTGTACGGCGGCAACCTTTAAACGCGCCTCATGCAACTCAGCTTCGGTTTCCGTAAGTTCGACCGCGAGCTGGTCGGCACTGTCGGTCGAGGCGGCAACGCTGGTCGCGACCCCAGTATAGCCGAGAAGAGCGGCGGCAGCCCCCGCCATAAGTGCCTGGCGAGCGGCGGTCAGCTTGATCACGCGCATCCCCTTCGCTTCTTCGAAGAACATGATCTCGCGATCCTTGAAAACCGAAGACGCGGTCGCGCCGAGGCGCGCCAAAGTAAACTGACCCATAAATCCCGTCCCGCTGTCGCGACGCTCCCACGCATCGCGGCTCACTGAAAACCTGCCGATTAACCGTGTAAATATCGACGTTTGAACTGGCTACAGTGAATAGGTGTGGGTTTCGTTAAGGATGATCAAGCGCAGTATAGAAATCGCTCGTTAAACCGGCCTTATGACGCGCCGAGTCGTTGAATGGAGGCTTCACGCGCCCGCTGAAATACCTGTTCACTGCGCTTCTGAAGGTTTGCACGGGCTCTGCTCCTTTCGATTCGCACACAAATCGAAACCATTTGTTACCGATGGCCACGTGGCCGATTTCGTCATGATAGATCGTGTCGACGATATCGGCGCTCGCATCGTCGCCCGCGCGGCGGAGGCGATCGATGGTGGCGGGCGAGACGTCGAGGCCGCGCGCTTCGAGAACCTGAGGCACGACGGCGAGGCGCGCGATCAGATCGTCCTTTGTATCGATGGCCGCTTGCCAGAGGCCGTCATGGGCCGGAAGGTCGCCATAATCGGCGCCCATTTCCGCAAGCCGGTCCACCAACATATGGAAATGCCGCGCCTCATCGTCGCCAACCGAAATCCAATCGTCGGAGAACGCTCGTGGCATGGCTTCACCGAAGCGCGCAGCCGCATCCCACGCAAGATCGATGGCATTCAGCTCAATGTGCGCGAGAGCGTGGAGGAGCGCGACACGGCCACGCTCCGTTCCGCCACGCCCGCGCCTCGGCATGTCGCGCGGTGTTAACAGCTCCGGTCGTTTTGGCCGTCCGGGTCGATCGGGCAGATCCCCGTCGAAGGCGAACGGCACGTCACCAGCTCGCCAGGCGGCGGCCATCTCCTGACTGACGATAGCCTTGCCGCGCGCGCCAGTCGTTCCCAGGACCCGGCGCGCCGCCGCCGAGAGGCTGTCAGCCAAGGTCTTTCGCGGCCTCGAGCACCGTTTCGACATGACCCTTCACACGGACTTTACGCCAGACGTTCGCAAGTTTGCCGTCAGCGTCGATCAGGAAGGTGGAACGATCGATGCCCATATATTTCCGGCCATACATCGCCTTCTCGACCCAGCTGCCATAGGCCTCGATGACGTCGCCGTCCGGATCGCTGCCAAGGTCGATGCCTAGGCTGTGTTTGTCGCGGAATTTCGCGTGCTTGGCGACGCTGTCCTTCGAAACGCCAAGAATGGCTGTGTCGGCCTTCGCGAACTCGTCAACCCGGTCCGTGAAATCGATTGCCTGCGTCGTGCAGCCGGGCGTGTCGTCCTTCGGGTAGAAATAAAGAACGAGCTTCTTTCCGGCATAGTCCTGGAGCGAGATTTCCTTTCCGTCCTCTCCGGCCAGCGTGAAGTCCGGAGCCTTGTCGCCCTCGCCGATCGGTTCGCTCATCTCAGTGCCTTTCCGAATTGTCGCTTCCATTCCGCGCGCACGGTTCGCCGTGCCGCCGCCAAGTCCGCCTTCAGCGCCGACCACTCATCTGCGCCGCACAGACGCGCCACAAGCGCTCGCGTCGTCCTGCCGCCGGATCCTTCGATAGCTTCGCCAACGAGACGTGCTACGACGAGATAGTCTGCGAGGCGTTGGTGCGCCATCGCAAAATCTGCCGCAAGCTGCCCGTCCGCAATCAAGGCGCCGATGGCGTCGGCGAGGCGCGGCGACAGCCCCACACCGCTAGCGAGTTGCCGGTAATGGACGATGAATTCCAGGTCGATCAGCCCGCCGTGACCCCGCTTTACGTCGAGTGGTCCTTTCTGGGGATGCGCGGCGTTCATCTCCGCGCGCATCGTGGTGACGTCTTCCCGAAGAATGGCCTCTTCGCGAGGCACGCGGAGGATGTCGCAGATCAGGCCCTCGAGCGCGACCGTATCGGCGCCGACGACGACCCGCGCGCGCGTCACTGCCATATGCTCCCAGGTCCAGGCCCGGTTACGTTGATAGTCCTCGAAACTGTCGACGGAAACAGCGAGCAGTCCTTGGACACCAGACGGGCGCAGCCGCGTATCGATTTCATAAAGCGGACCCGCAGCGGTCGGTACGGTGAGCGCGGAGACGAGACGCTGAAAAAAGCGATTATACCAGTTCGCCGCACTAATCGGGTTGTCGCCGATGGATTTTACGTCATGGGGCCCGGCGAACAGGAAAACGAGATCGAGGTCGCTTGCCTCGGTCAGCGCCTGTCCGCCGTAGCGGCCCAGCGCGAGCACGATCGGAGCCGCTCCCGGAATCTGACCATGATCCGAGGACAAGCGATCATGCAGAAGCTCGGAGAGGGCGACGATGGCGGCGTCTGCGATGTTGGCATAGGCGCGCGCTGCCTCGCTTGGAGAGATGCGCTCGCTTAAGAGCGCGACGCCCACCCGAAACCGCTGCTCCCCTGACCAATGGCGCGCGGCGTCTAGCTGCCGTTCTTCGACCGCGCTGCGACCGATCACGCGACGGGCGTTTTCAAGGAGTTCATCGGCATCGCCAGGAGGGCCATCGCCCGCGCCCAGCATCGCGTCGAACAGCGCGCTTCGCCGGGCAAGCTGCCCAGCCAGCGAGGGCGCGTTCCCCATCACGCGGGCGAGGAGGTCGGCCAGGGGCGGATTGGCGGCGACCAAGGCGAAGAAGCGAAAGGCCGTTGGTAGCCGACTGAGAAAATCGTCGAAACGCCGCAAGGCCGGGCCGGGCGCCCCAAGCTTCGTCATAGCGGCGACGATGATCGGTAGTGCGCGCTCGAATTCACGTTGGGCCGCGTCGCTCCTTAAGGCGGGGTAGCCGCGTCCGCGCCACTTCGGGATGAGCGTGGCGAGAGGGTCGCGCGCCGCCTTTGGAAGCTTCCTCAGCCACGTCTCCAAAGCCTTTCCGCGCGGCACCTTTGGTTGTTCGGCGCGATGGGTCAGGGTATCGTAGCTCGTCGCGACGAAGGCGAGTTGCGGGCGAAGATCAGCCTCAAGCGCTTTGTAGTCATCGAAACCGGCGAGCTCCGCGACGGCTGCTCGGTCCGCCTTTCGCGTCGGAATGGCGTGTGTTTGCTCGTCTTCGCGCATCTGGATGCGATGCTCCAGCGTGCGAAGATGCTCGTAGGTTGCCACGAGCTTTGTAGCCGTCTCACCTTCGACGATGTCGGCATCGGCAAGCGCCGCCAGCGCCGCGCGAGTGTCTCCATGCCTTAAGCGCTCGTCGCGTCCGCCGAAGATCAGCTGGTTCGTCTGTGCGAAAAACTCGATCTCGCGAATGCCGCCGCGCCCGCGCTTCAGGTCGAAGCCCGGTCCAAGCGATTGTCCCTCATCATAGTGATCCCGGATCGATAGCGACATGCTTTCGATGTCCGCGACGGCCGTGAAATCGAGCGAGCGGCGCCATACGAACGGCGAAATGCGCTCGAGAAATGCGTTTCCCATATCAATGTCGCCAGCGACCGCGCGCGCGCGGATGAAGGCCGCTCGTTCCCAGGTCAGCGCCTCGGCTTGGTAATAAAGTTCGGCCCTTCGCAGCGGGATTGCGACGGGATTGGCCTCCGCATCCGGACGCAGTCGCAAATCGACGCGCGCGACATATCCGTCGGGCGTCGGCTGCTGGAGGAGGGCACTTGCGCGGCGGACATAGCGCACGGCGGCGTCGGCCGGATCGTCATTGTCACGGCGCGGGAGGCGATCGCCGTCGTAAATGAAAATGAGGTCGACGTCGGACGAATAGTTCAATTCGCGACTGCCCAGTTTTCCTAGCGCCAGTGCGACGATGCCGTGCGGGTTCGCGTCCGGCACACGCTCCTGCATGGCGATCGTCAGCGCGGCTTCGATTGCACGTTCAGCGAAATCGCTGAGGCCTGCCGTGACGTCGGTCAGGTCGAACTCACCTGAAAGGTCACCGATGGCCGTGCCGAGCGCCAGCCGCGACCGGGTGCGTCGCCATGTCTGCATGTCGGTTGGCTCCGACATTGCGGCGAGGAAGTCCGCCGCACTGCCGTCGCGAAGCGCAATCTCCCATTCCGGAAAGCGCCGCAGAAGTCGCGCCAGGAAGGGCGCGTGCGCCTTCGCACGCTCGACCGCAGTGTTTCGGCAAGCCTGTTGCTCATTCGCAACGGCTTTTGCCATTCGGCCGCGTCGAGGGAACGTGTCTCTATTCATCACGTTAATCTGTATCATGAAGTCGTCTTCGAAGCAGCCCGACACCGCGAAGGACGGTGGTGCAGACGTCGAGGTCGCTGCCAAGCGGCTCGCTCGAAAAGCCGATCCCGACGCCGTTTTCGGTGCGAAGCTTAGGCAGGTTTACAGCTGCGCTTTGGACGAGCCGATCGGCGACGATCTGCAGGCGCTTCTCGACAGCCTCGAATGAAGCGCTTCAACGCGTCGAAAGATCGTCGACTTCGCGCATGATGCTGGAAAGTGGTCCGTCGCCCGTCGTGTCGGTGTTGGTGCTGGCACGGGACTTCAGCTTGCCTTCGGCGAGTAGCGTTTCGAGGGCGGCTCGCCCACGCGCGACCCGGCTTTTGATCGTACCGACCGCGCAACCGCAAATGTTCGCAGCCTCTTCATAGGCAAAACCGCCTGCACCCACCAAGACGAGCGCCTCTCGTTGTGCCTGCGGAAGCTCAAGAAGCCCACGCTGCAGATCGGCCAGTTCGATTTGCTGATCCTGTCCGGCCGGCGCGGCGAGGATCTTCGCGGCGGTAAAATCGTCCCACTCACCCTTGAAGCGTGCGCGGCGCATCTGACTGAGAAACAGATTCCTGAGGATGATGAACGTCCAGGCGCGCATATTCGTCCCGGCTTGGAACCGGTGCCGTGCGGCCCATGCCTTCAGGAGCGTTTCCTGGACGAGATCGTCCGCCGTATCGGCACTGCCTGACAGTGACCGGCCGAACGCGCGCAGGTGGGGAATGACCAGCTTTAGCTCGGCCTTGAAATCGGTGTCCGAAAGCTGCTCGGTATCGGGCTTCGGTGCCGTTGCGGGCTCAGAATGCAGCCGGTCGAGCAGCTCTTGAAAAACCGAGGGAAGAGCTTCGGCGGCGCTTCCCGCAAAAACCGACCTTAAAAACCCGCCGACGTCGCCGACAGGCGCGTCCGGTGGGTGGCCGCTTTCCCCGGTTTCGACCGTCGTGGCGCCCCCCTCATTCATTAGGAGAAAAACACGAGCATAACGCCGAAGGCGACGACGATCAGGAGGGTCGAAATGAGAAGCACATAGCGACCGATGTGCGGCGTCTCGGCTCCACGAGCCTCTGTCTTTGTAAGTTCTTCGTGGTCAGGTTCTGTCATCGAATAATTCCGTTCAAATCTCGTGGCGCCGAACTACGCCTTCCCGGCGGAAGTCGCAATGGCGGCGCGTATTCGCCGCGGCGGACACCTCACGCGGGAACGGCCGCCGTCGATTTGAAAAAGAGGGCCTGCGCGATCGCCGCCTTTACGGTCGAGCGTTGGAAGGGCTTCGTGATCATGAAGGTCGGCTCCGGGCGCTCGCCGGTCAGTAGCCGCTCCGGAAACGCCGTGATGAAGATGACCGGCACGGAGAATTTCTCCAGAATGTCCTTCACCGCGTCGATGCCGCTCGAGTCGTCGGCCAACTGGATGTCGGCAAGAATAAGGCCCGGTTTCTGGTCCATCGCGGCGGACACCGCCTCGTCTCTCGTGACTGCAATGCTTGTGACGTCGTGACCCAGGTCGAGGACGATGCTCTCGATGTCCATCGCGATGATGGGCTCGTCTTCGATGATGAGAACGCGGGTTTTCGTCTGGCGCTCGATCTCCGTCATCGCTTCGCTGACAAGCTGCGCAACTTCCTCCGGCGTTCTGTCGATGAGATAGGCGGCATCTTCGTTTGAGAAGCCTTCCATCGCGGTGAGAAGAAGCGCCTGGCGTGACAGCGGCGTAATGGCCGAGAGACGCTGATGCGTGATCTTTTCGAATTCGCTGCCATCGCCGCGATTGTCCGCCACATCGACACTCGCCGACGACCAGATGGCGTGAAAGGTCCGGTAGAGGCCCATTCGGGCATCGACATCCTTGGGAAAAGATCCGGGTGCGGACACGATCGCCTCGAGTGCGGCACGAACATAAGAATCGCCTGCCGCCTGCGCACCGGTCAGGGCGCGGGCATAGCGGCGAAGATAGGGCAGGTGGGGGGCGATCTCGGTGGCTAGCGACATGGGACTGGGGACACTCCATGGAATTTCGGGCACGTCTGGCGTGCGGGCCTCTTAGACCGCTCCTACGCACGAGTGGCAAGCATGGTTTCGGAACGCCATGGCATCCAGCGCATTGGTGGCATCAATCATGTCGTCCGAAACCATCCTACAGGCGTCCAGAAAAGGACGGCGTTTGTCCCCGCTTTCCCGGCGGTTCCTCAGCCTGTTGACGCTCGCGTTGCTGCCGATCGGCATCATCGCGATCTATTTATCAATTCAATCTTTCGAGACTGCCGAAGAGCGGGCGCAAGACGCCATCGTCCAGCGTGCAAGTACGTTTACCAACGAAATCGATAACGTCGTGGCCGATCACGGCCTTGTTCTGCGAGCCCTGGCGTTGCAAGGGCGCGGCGGCGAAGGCGCGGACGCGCGGCGAGTATGCGATGCTGGCCTGACGAAGTTCGTCAACATGGAGCCTCTATATGGCTCGCTGTATCGCACCGACCTGGCGGGCGAAGTGATCTGCCAGTCCGAACAGGGCCCACGTCTATCCTCCGGAGACAGTGCCCGCGTCCTCGAGATCGCCGCCGATGACAGCGGCGTCGGCAGCGCGCTGTTCTTCGATGAAGAGCGCGAACATCTGATTTTCGCGGTTCGGACGGCTCGCGGGCAACTTGTGGACGCTATGGGCGCAGAAGACAGCGCCGGCGACAATATGGTCGCGATCATTCCTATCGATGCGCTCCGCGGAGAGCTGGCTGGGGTTGTAAAACCGCAGGACTCCCGGTTCAGCCTCAGTGTCGCCAACAGTTCGGAGATTGCAGCCGAACTTGCGGGACCGGGGTTCGCAGATGACGGCAGTTATCGCGTACCGACAGCGACGAGCGTGCCTGGCCTTTCGGTCAATTATCTAGAGCCGATCCCGCCGCTCGATGCGCGGGCGCTGATCGGAATTTTGACGCCCCCTGTCATGTGGCTGGCGGCGCTTCTCATCAGTTGGCTGGCACTGCGGCGCCTGGTGACACGTCCGCTCGCCAGAATGCGTCGAACGCTAGAAGATGCCTCGAGCGCGGAAGAGCCGATGCCTCTTGTGACGGATGCTGGTGGGAGTGAGGAACTATATGCCTTCGCAGATGCCTATGATGGCATGGCGAGCGCTCAGGCGGCGGCGCGCCGCGATCTGGAGAAGTCGTTGGGGGCTCAAGAACGTCTGATCCGCGAAGTGCATCACCGCGTAAAAAATAATTTGCAGATCATCACCAGCCTTCTCAGCATCAAAGCGCGCGATACAGACGACGCGAAACTCGAGCGGGCCTACGGCACCATACAGATGCGGGTCAGCGCTCTCGCAAACGTGCACCGCTGGCTCCATGCCGACAACGTGTTGAAGGGCGTCGACCTGTCCTCCCTACTGACCGACTTGTGCGCGGGTCTCGAAGGTGCGGTTGCCAATGTGGAAGGCGTCCGGTCGTCGATCAGGGTTAGCTGCGAGCGTATGTTCATCAGTCAGGACGGCGCGATCCCACTCTCGTTTCTCTTGACCGAAATCATCGCGGGTGCGGCTGCGAGACTTCATGGTAGCGTCGATATGCAGGTCGACCTGAATGTCACCAGTGATGACGAAACCAACGCTCGCGCTATGCTGGCGAGCGCAGCCTTCGTCGGCGAGAACCCGTTCGCTACTGGCGAGACGGTCGCGGAGGCGCGGATTGTTCAGGGGATGATCCGACAGCTGCGTGGTACAATAATCCACGATGCCAAAACCGGAACTTACAGGATCGAATTTCCTGTGCAGGAGGAGCGCCTGTAGGCCGCTCTAGGCAGGATCGGCCGACCCTGCCGTATCGCCGCGATATTTCGTTTCCAGGAAACGCCCCTCAATGGCGAGGCGATCGAGATCGCCCTTGGCTAGTTGCTCAGACAACCGTTTCAGTTCGCCGGACACCGTCGCCAGCCCTTCGACAAGGTTGCGGTCGGCGTCGCTGTCCGCTCCGCGGTAGGTCGCGGGCACCTCGACATAGCTGGTGACGAGACGCGGCAGCTCGTTGCCGATCAGACGCCGGGCATCGGTAACGACCGGGGCGTCGGCGTCCACTTTCTGCAACTGAGGTGCCAAAACCTCCAACCTCAAAAGCAACTCGTCGACCTGCACCCGCGCGGCCTGCGGCAGGTCCGCGCGGCGTTGCGCAAGCCAGCGTTCGACGCGGACGGGCAGGGCGCCGAGCTCGGCATTGATAATCGTGTCGACCGTCGGAACCGGCTCGGGCTTTTTGCGACCCGACAACATGAACGGCGCGACGACGGCTGCCGTCAAGGCAAGGGCCAACAGGATGAAACCATCGATGCCGACCGGGCCGATAAAGATCGCGTAAAGGAGCGCAGCAACGGCGAGGCCGACAAAGGCATAGGCAGCCGTCTTTATCTTCTCGCGAAGAGGACCCCGTTCGCGTTCTTCCATGCGGCGTTCGGCGGCACGGCCTTCCTTCGTAGCGCGAAGGCGTTCGAGCTCCTGCCGCGCACGACGGTCCAGTTGGTCGAATTTCTCATCAACACGTGCCAGCATCGCATTGGGGTCGCGCACCGCCATTCGCGCTACCCTTCGATCGCCGCGAAGGCGGGGGCTTTGCTGCCCTCCAGTTTCGCCTGCTCGACGCCCTCCGCACGCGCGATGTAACCGCGTGATTTCTCGACCTCGTCAGTCAGCAGATTGACGGTTTGCTTCATCGACCCGAGCGCTTCCATCTTGAAGCTGTCGATCTCGTCCATGGTCGCATAAACATTCTCGAACGCGCGTTGCAGCGTTTCGATGGGGATGGTCGATGACGCTGCCTGACGATGAATTTCGCCGGTCTGTGTTCGCAACATTTCGCCGGTCGAATCAATCACGTTCGCGGTCGTCGTGTTGAGCGCGGTAATCTGATCGAGGACGAGCTTCTGGTTCGTCATCGCTTGCGCCACGGTCACACCCGTCCTCAGCGCACTCACCGTCGTCGTCGACGCGCGGTCGACGCCCTTCATCAGCTCGATATTGTTCTTCTTCACAAGGTCGAGCGCCAGATAACCCTGCACCGTCACCGCCATCTGCGTCAGGAGGTCGGTCACGCGCTGCCGCGTGTAGAAAAGCGCACCCTCGCGCAGCGCTTTTGCCTTTTCCGGCTCTGTCGCGTCGAGCTCGGCAGCCTTGTGCTCCAGTTTCGCATCAAGCGTTTTGGCGACGTAAATCATCTGCTCCAGCTTCCCCATGGTCTTCCACAGGTTCTGGCGCTCGACGTCGATCGCGGCGTTGTCGCGGAGTAGCTCGTCCTTGCCGGAGGCCAGGCGTTTTAAGATCTCCGCGATGTGCGTTTGCGCCGACTGGTAGCCCGCGAAATACTGGCGCGCTTTGTTGCCCATCGGGATGATCCCGAACAGCTTTTGCTTGGTCAGCATTTTGGATTTCTTGCCCGGGTCGAGATCCTCGACCACACGGCGGAGTTCGGTCAAATCCTTTCCGATGTCGCTGTCCGAGTTCATCGCCCGGGTCGGCCGGTCGAGGAAGCGATTGGAATAGTTCGCCGCCTCTTCGATTTCAGCGCGCCCGAGCGCCGTCAACTGATCGACGCGACGCCCGAATTCCGGCGAGTTCGCATCCTGCTCGGTCAGTTCTTCGATGAAGCTGTCGACATTTGCTTCGAGCTTGGTTTTCGTCTCGTCCTCAATCGGGACGAGGCCGGCGGCCTTCGCGCTTTCGACCTTGATGACAGGGTCCGGCGCATCGAGTTTCAGTGCGGTCGGCGCGCCAACTTCCGGGGCGTCAACTTCGGGTGTCAGGGCCATCTCGGTCTCTCCGTCGGCGATCTCTTCACATCCTTCCTAGCGGTTTCAGTCGTCTATCGGGACTCATTTCGTCGGATATAACCATAGTGTATTAGCATAGCAATACAGATAGGGTGAGCGATGGCGGATCGACTGAAGGGCAAAGTGGCATTTGTTTCAGGGGCATCTTCGGGCCTCGGGGCCAGTGCCGCGCGCGCGTTGGCGCGCGAAGGGGCGATGGTGGCCGTCGGCGCGCGTCGCGAGGACAGACTGGCGAGCCTAGTGGAAGAGGTCGAAGATGAAGGCGGCAGGGCGCTTGCTGTCGGCTGCGATGTCACGGATGGCGGCAGCGTCGAGCGCGCGTTCGACACCATCGCGACGGCGCACGGCCACATCGATATCCTCGTCAACAGTGCCGGTATCGGCGAAGCCATCGCGCTTGTCGATACCGATGAGGCCGCCTTCGACCGGCATTTCGATGTCAATGTGAAGGGACTTTGGCGCACCAGCCGCACCTTTTCGCGCGCGGCCATCGCGAACGGTCACGGCGGCAGCATCGTCAACATCGCCTCCATGCTCGCCCTCGGCGCGCATCCAGGCCAGACGCTTTACTGCGGCACGAAGGGCGCCGTCCTGCAGATGACGCGCGCCATGGCGATCGAGCTGCAATCGAAAGGCATACGAGTAAACGCGGTCTGCCCCGGCTATTTCTCAAGTGAAATGACACAGGGGTTCGAAGGGTCGGACGCGGGCGCGTCCTACATCAAGCGAACGCCCGCGAAGCGCTTCGCTGATCCCAGCGAACTTGATGGCGCGATCATTTATCTCGCGAGTGACGAAGCAAGCTTCACAACCGGCGCTCATCTCAGCGTCGATGGCGGGCATCAGGCACGGCTTGTCTAGCCCCAGAGCGTCGGCTTCGGCGGATAGACATCGCTACCCTCGAAGCGCAGCCCATGCTCGCGATCCCGCGCTAGCAAGAGCGGCCCGTCCAGATCCGCAAACTGCCCGTTCATCGCGCAATAAAAGGCCGGCGCGATGCCAAGCGACGTCGAAAGCATGCAGCCGGTCATGATACCGATCCCCGCGGCCTTCGCGGCGGCGACGAGGCGCATCGCCTCGGTCAGGCCGCCCGCCTTGTCGAGCTTGATGTTGATGAACTCATAGCGTCCGAGACAGCCATCGAGCGAGGCGAGATCGTGCAGGCTTTCGTCCGCGCAAAATGGGATGATGGAGCGGACATGATCGAGCGCGGCATCTTCGCCTGCAGGCAGGGGCTGCTCGATCAGCTCGACGCGAAGTGGCGCGAGTGCGGCGGCGGTCGCCTCGATGTCGAGCGCGCCCCAGGCCTCGTTCGCATCGGCAATCAGCCGGGCGTGCGGCGCGCCGCGACGGAC
>JBAUIQ010000200.1:0-2221 GCA_049683075.1 Pacificimonas sp. | reverse complement strand
GTCTCTCACTATGACGAAGACAGAAAACAAACCCACACCCGCGTCGATAGACGCTCCCGCGCCAGCCGAGGCTGATGCGCCCGATCCGGAAACCACGACCAAGGAGGTCGGTGGTCGCAAGGGTCCCGATCCCACCCGCTATGGCGACTGGGAGAAGAACGGCATCGCCCATGATTTTTGATCCGCGCGCCTGACGACCTGACTGCCACAAAGAAAAGGCCCCGAGAGACACCAAATGGTCCCTCGGGGCCTTTCCTGTTAGCCAGATGCACCCTCCTCACCGAGAAGGGTGCAGTCCGTCCGCCTATTTACGCGACCTTGCGGCGGCGACGGGCGACCATCAGGCCGCCTACACCGAGACCGAGAAGGCCGATTGCGCCCGGTGCGGGCACGAAGAGGTTGAACGCGAAGTCGCCGGCGAGAACGCCGTCGATGAACGCGGCATAACCCGAAACGCGGGTGTCACCCGAGAGTTCGCCGAAGGACGAGTTGGTGCAGGAACCGAGCGTCGGATCCTGAATTTCGACGTCGAGATCCGGGTTCACCGGACCGTCTGGGTCGATGCCGCCGGGGCCGCAAATTCCGTCATAAATCGCGCCTGTGATGCCAAAGGACGTGATGCCGGCGATCAAGCCGTTCAGGAACGTCGGGCCGCCGGAGTCACCCGGGGAGGAGTTCGACTCTAGCGGTTCGCCCGTGACCGGATCGACAATGCCGAGCTGTTCCTGCGTAAAACCAAACGTGCGCGACAGATAGCCAAACACGTCATTCTGATCGAGGCCGCTGTCGAAATCGAAGATGAGAACATCTTCGTTGACGCCGAAGAAGAGCTCGTCACCCGTTGCTTCCCAAACGTTCTCGCCGAAGCGCTTGATATAATCGGCGGGCGGGCTGTCGGGACGGCGGTCCGTACCGATGTCGCCATAGCCAGTCGTGCCGTTGCCGACCTTGATGTGGGTCTTCGCTTCGAGCTCCGCCGCACCATCACCATTGGACTCACGGTAGACTTCGTCGCGATCGCGATAGATGCCGTAGATCTCTTCGCCATTGTCCACCGGCGATTCGAGCAGGACAAACGCGAGATCGTCATCGCCCAGGCCGCCATAGCTCGGGTGCAGGAGCGTGCCGAGGGCTTCATATTCCCTGGTGGGGTTCCGTGTGCCTTCGCCGGTGCGGAAGCGGACGCGGTTTTCATCACCGCCATCGAGGCAATGCGCCGCCGTCAGGATGATCTGCGGCGAGATGAGCGCGCCGGTGCAGAGGCCGACGAAACCATCAACATCGGCAGAATCGGTGTTGATGATCATGCCACCAACGCCGGTATACTGGTCGGTGCCAGCGAAGAAACGCGGATCGTTGACCTGCGATTCCTGCGACTTCACGAGCGTCGCCTTGGCGTGCGCAGCAAAAGTCGCGCTCGACACCTTCGGCATGCTCGCGGCGGACCGGGCGTTTGCCTTGAAAATGTCGCTGGAGACCATACCCGCGCTGGCCGCGGCTGGCAGCATTGCCGCGACGGCAACCGCTGTGAGGAACTTGGTTTTCATAAGAAGCAACCCCGTACAGAGAACGTCGTGAACCCCCTGCCCACGACAACATGGCTCTCATAAGCAAGGCGCATACCAGTCCGGTCATCGTTATGATTTTGTTACGAAAGCATTAAGTATATTTTGCAACTAGTTTGTTAGCCGCCGAAAAGTGTAAAGACTACCGACACTTCGACGCCGGAACGATCCGGGGTCGTTACGAGTTTTCGTCGCCGAGCGGACGGGCTAGGAGGGTGCCGAGGGCGTCGGCGGCGCTGAGCCGGCCTTCGATCACCTCGAGAATGGTTTCGGCGATCGGCATCTCCACGCCTGCGGCCGATGCGGCGCGCGCGAGGACGGGGGCGGTGTGGACGCCCTCCGCGACGGTCACCCGGTCCGCCATCAGTTCGGCGGCGCTACGCCCCTCGCCGAGCGCCTTGCCGAAGCTCATATTGCGGGAGGCTTCGGAAGAGCAGGTGAGGACGAGGTCACCGAGGCCCGAGAGGCCGGCCAGCGTTTCCGGGCGACCACCGAGCGCGGTGCCGAACCGCGTCATTTCCGCGAAGCCTCGGGAGATGAGGGACGCGCGGGCATTTTGGCCGAGGTCGAGGCCGGTCGCGATGCCGCAGGCGATGGCAAGGACGTTCTTCACCGCCCCGCCGACCTCCGCGCCGACGACGTCGTCGGTATAATAG
>JBAUIQ010000199.1:0-4480 GCA_049683075.1 Pacificimonas sp. | reverse complement strand
GTCGATGGCCGCTTCGGTGTGGAAGGTGGCGGTGTTGCCAGTGAGGCCCTGACAAAGGACCTTGGTGTTCTTGTCGATCAATATGGACATGTCGTTCAGGCCGCTTTCTTGACTTCGGCGACGATCTTCCGGGCGGCGTCGCCCAGATCGTCGGCGGAAACGATGGGAAGACCGCTGTCGGCGAGGATCTGTTTGCCCTTGTCGACATTCGTGCCCTCAAGGCGGACGACCAGCGGCACGGAGAGGTTCACCTCTTTCGCCGCCGCGACGATGCCCTCGGCGATGATGTCGCAGCGCATGATCCCACCGAAGATGTTGACGAGGATCCCCTCGACCGCGGGGTCCGACAGGATGATTTTGAACGCCGCGGTGACCTTCTCGGTCGTCGCGCCGCCGCCCACGTCAAGGAAGTTGGCGGGTTCCGCACCGTTCAGTTTGATGATGTCCATCGTCGCCATGGCGAGGCCCGCGCCGTTCACCATGCAGCCGATATTGCCGTCAAGCTTCACGTAGGCGAGGTCGTATTTGCCCGCCTCGATCTCCGCCTCGTCCTCTTCCGATTCGTCGCGCAGCGCCTCGATGTTCGGCTGGCGGTAGAGCGAATTGCCATCGAAGCCCATCTTGGCGTCGAGCACCAGGAGGTCACCCGACCCCGTCTCGACCAGCGGATTGATCTCCAGCATCGCCGAATCCGTCGCAAGAAAGGCGTCGTAAAGCGTCTTGCCGAGCTTCGCGGCCTTCTTCGCCGTCTCGCCCGTCAGCTTCAGCGCTGCGGCGACCGCACGGCCATGATGCGGCTGGTAGCCCGTCGCCGGATCGACCGTGATGGTCAGGATCTTTTCGGGCGTCTTCTCCGCAACATCCTCGATGTCCATGCCGCCCTCGGTGGAGACAACGAAGGCGGGCATGCCCGACGCGCGGTCGACGAGGATCGACAGATAATATTCATGCGCGATGTCCGCGCCGTCCTCGATGTAGAGGCGATTGACCTCCTTGCCCTCGGGCCCCGTCTGGTGTGTGACGAGAACGCGGCCGAGCATTTCCTCGGCATTTTCCTTCACGGCCTCGACGGATTTCACGACGCGCACGCCGCCCGCCGCGTCCGCGCCCAGCCCTTGGAACTTGCCCTTGCCGCGGCCGCCCGCATGAATTTGCGACTTCACGACATAGACGGGACCGGGCAGCTTCTCCGCCGCCGACACGGCCTCTTCGACGCTAAAGGCTGGAAAACCCTTCGAAATCGGCGCGCCATGCTGCGCGAGCAGGTGCTTTGCCTGATATTCGTGAATGTTCATGGGGTGACGATCTCCCGAGGACGATATGCGAGTGTGAGGCCACGCCGACGAACGCCGACGTCTTCACGAGAACGAATGCCGGGGCGCGGGGAAGGTTGCAAGGGCGGAGGTGCTGGGCGCTTCCTTCTCGCCCGTCACCCCAGCGAAGGCTGGCGTCCATCTCTGAACCTCTCTACTTGGTACGAAGGCATAGAGATGGATTCCTGCCTACGCAGGAATGACGGTGTTGTTAAAAGTACGTCATCCAATTTCGAGCCCCAAGAGACCGACATGACCACCGCCTTGACCGCTGGCCTCGCGCCCATGCACCCCGGCGAACTGCTACGCGAAATCGTCCTCCCTGGCACCGACCTTGCCAATGCCGACATCGCCCGTCGCCTCGGCATCAGCCGCCAGCATCTTCACAATATCGAGACGGAAAAGAAGACCGTCACCCCCCTCCTCGCCTGCCGCCTCCCCCGCCTGTTCGGCAACACGCCGCAGCTTTGGCTAAGGATGCAGGAAGCCTATGATCTTGCACGAGTTGAGCGAGAATGCGGCGAGGAGCTGGAGCGTATCGAACCAATCGCGGCGTGAGCTTTTCTAAAGAAATACGATTACATAAATGCCTTGTGGCTGACGCGATACCGCGCCAAGTTACTTAATCGCGCGTCATCTCTTCTTTGTTTTCACGATACATATAACCACGATAGACCAATGGCGGTTCGTTAAACTGGCGACCGATTGCAGTTAAGATAATTGCAGCGAGAAAGGCGAGGAAATCATAGGACATTGGTAAGATCAACGCCATTCCCCCTCCATTAGACCAATCGAATGTCGCAGATATCATTTTCCAACGAACCCAAAAGAAGGCAGCGCTTCCTGGGATAGACAACCACCACCAGAGTGATCGATCGAGTCTGGATAATCTCGCCATCATTAATAGCGGAAACCATGGCAAAACGATCCAGAACAAGATCATTCCAACAAAGCTTGCCGTGTCCGCGACGACTTGAATTACCTCAGCTAGCAAGCGACCCGTCCGAAGCCTCGCACGCCCGGTATTGTTCTCATTATATCAAGCATTAAATGCCTTTATACTCAAAAATATACTGCCTCCAACCAAGGCAATTGCCCAGATCGGCCAGAACAGAAAGACTGAAAGCCAAGTGCCTTCGGATGCATACTCTAAGCCAATACGAGACATTAGGATGAGAAGCCCAAAACCGAGCATAAGGCCCAGCATCCAATTCACTACTCCACGCTCAGCAGTTTTTATTACGAGTGCGGAGAAAAATACGGGGCCCAGTATCAGCATAAAAATCGCAACCCATTCCATTGCGTTTATCTTTCGTGCCTAGCGACTATTTCAATGACCCTTCCAGTCCTTTGCACGCCTCCATCAGTTCCTTGACCGCGTCCACACTCACGCCGAAGTTCTTTTTGGCCTCGTCGCCGAGTTCGATCTCGACGATCTTCTCGACGCCATTTGCGCCAATGACGATGGGCACGCCGACGTAAAGACCGGACTGGCCATATTCGCCATCGAGATAGGCGGCGGATGGCAGCAAACGGCGCTTGTCCTTCAGATAGCTGTCGGCCATCGCAATCGCCGATGACGCCGGCGCGTAATATGCGCTACCATTCCCCAGCAGCCCGACGATCTCGCCGCCGCCCTTGCGCGTGCGGTCGATGATCGCGTCCATCTTTTCCTGCGTCGACCAGCCCATCTTGATGAGGTCCGGGACCGGGATGCCCGCGACGGTCGAATATTCGAGCACCGGGACCATCGTGTCGCCATGACCGCCGAGGACGAAGGCGGTGACATCTTCTACGGACACGTCGAACTCCTGCGCCAGGAACAGGCGGAAACGGGCCGAATCAAGGACGCCCGCCATGCCGACGACCTTCTGTGCGGGCAGGCCGGAGAATTTCTGCAGCGCCCAGACCATGGCGTCGAGCGGGTTGGTGATGCAGATGACGAACGCGTCGGGCGCATGCTTGGCGATGCCCTCGCCGACCGCCTTCATGACTTTGAGGTTGATACCGAGAAGATCATCGCGGCTCATGCCGGGTTTGCGCGGCACACCGGCGGTGACGATGCAGACATCGGCACCCGCAATGTCGGCATAATCGTCCGTGCCCTTCAGCTCGGCATCGAAGCCTTCGACCGTACCCGACTGCATCAGGTCGAGCGCCTTGCCGCTGGCGGGATCGGCATTGATGTCGAACATGACCGCGTCACCCAGCTCCTTCAGCCCCACGAGGTGCGCGAGCGTGCCGCCGATCATGCCGGCGCCGATAAGGGCGATCTTGTTGCGAGCCATGAAATGTCCTTTGGAATGTCCGTGAATATCTGCGTCCGGGCGATAGCGGGCGGCCCCTCGACTCGCAAGGCGGTGGCCGCGCCGCTCCGGGACTTCCAAAGTAGGAATTTGCGCGGCATGCTGGACCGATGGGGTGTGGGATGATCGGCAAAATCGTGCGCGAAGGCGCCGGGCGTGAACGTCGCCGATGTGCGCCGACTGCCGACCCACATGCCCCCGCGCGTTGGTGCAACTTTCGTGCAACCTACACCTGCCGACGGGCACCTTCATGCTGAGCTGGATCGGGCTGGTCGGCGGACTGGCGCTTTTGATCTGGATGACGGTCAGGGGCGTCAATATTTTGATCGCCGGGCCGGTCGCGGCGTTCGTCGTCGCGGTAACGGCGGGCCTGCCGCTTCTTCCGCCCCTGGCCGCTGGCCAGCCCGACTTCGCCACAAGTTACATGGCGGGGTTCACCGGCTTCTTCGGCGACTGGTTCTTCATGTTCCTCCTTGGCGCGATCTTCGGCGAAGTCATGGCGGCGTCGGGCGCCGCGGCCAGCGTTGCGCATGGCATCACGGCAAAGCTCGGCAGCCGCTATGCCCTCGCGGCGACCGTCCTCGCCTGTGCCGTCCTCACCTATGGCGGCGTCAGCGTCTTCATCGTCGCCTTCTCGGTTTACGGCCTTGCCGTCGCGCTGTTCCGGGAGGCGGACCTGCCGCGCCGTTTCATTCCGGGGGCGCTCGCCTTCGGGTCGGTCACCTTCACCATGACCAGCGCCGGAAGTCCGGAAATCCAGAACCTCATCCCGATGCCCTATCTCGGCACCACGGCCTATGCGGGCTGGGAGGTCAGCCTGGTCGTCGCGGTCCTGATGGCCGTCCTCGGCTATCTCTGGAT
>JBAUIQ010000198.1:0-3636 GCA_049683075.1 Pacificimonas sp. | reverse complement strand
AGACGATGACATGCAAGCGGTGAGCGCGCTTGGCGAATATGACGATGACAATATTTTCGCGAAGATCCTGCGCGGCGAGGTTCCGTCGACGTCTTTCTACGACGATGAATGGGCCTATGCCTTTCCGGACATCAATCCGCAGGCGCCGACCCACATCCTCGTGATCCCGAAAGGCAAATATCGTTCGTGGGCCGACTTCTCCGCCAACGCCTCGGATACGGAAATCGGCGGTTTCGTGCGCGCCGTCGGCACTATCGCGCGCGAGGCCGGTCTTGAAACCCCCGGCTATCGGCTTCTCGCCAATGCGGGTGAAGATGCGCACCAGATGGTGCCGCATCTTCACGTCCACATCTTCGCAGGCAAGCCGCTCGGCCCGATGATTACGGGCGGCGCGAACGGTTAGGCGGGCTTCCGAAACTTCAGTGTCATGCGGTTGGACTCGCCGATCGCGGCATAGCGGTCGCGGTCCGTGTCGCCCTCCGCGTAGTTCGGCGGCAGAGTCCAGACACCCTTCTCATAGTCCGCCGTGTCGTTCGGATTGGCATTAATGTCGGAGGCTTCGACAAGTTCGAAGCCGGCCGCTTCGGCCATGGCGACGACGGACGAGCGCTTCATATAGCCCGACGTCTTCTGCATCTCATCGGAGGCGGTCTCCGGCATCTCATGTTCGACCACGCCCAATATGCCGCCTGGCTTCAGGGCGGTGTAGAAGCTCGCAAACGCGTCCTCGGCAAAGTCGTTCATGTACCAGTTGTGGACGTTCCGGAACGTCAGGACCAAATCGGCGGTCCCGGCGGGCGCGACGTTCATACGGTCCGGCGCGAATTCCGAAATCTGGACATTGCCATAAGCCGGATCGCTGCCCAGCTTTTCCTGAAAGCGGGCGGCACCGGCGGCGGCGCGGTCGGACAGATCGGCCGGATAGTTCGCGGCGTAAAGAATGCCTTCCTCGCCAACGGCGGGTGCGAGAATTTCGGTGTACCAGCCACCGCCCGGCGTCACCTCGACGACGGTCATGCCCGGCTCGAGACCGAAGAAGGCCAGCGTTTCCATCGGGTGACGATACTGGTCGCGCGCCCGGTTTTCGGCCGACCGGCGGTCGTCAGAGAGGATGTCTCCGTAGGAAACCATCATCGTATCGGCCTCGTCGGCCATCACGGCGGGTGCCATATCGTCGTTCGCCATTGACGTTTCAGCCATGTCCTCCTGCGGCATGCAAGCGACGACGAAGAGCGCGGAGGTGGCAAGAAGGGTGTTGCGGATCATGATCGGTGGCTCCCAGGATTTTGTTCGACGATCTTAGCGGCTTGCCGTCATAGAAGCGAGCCATGGACTTCGAGATGACAATTTGGGTGGCGGTGGGAGCCGCGCTCCTCCTCGTCATCAGCCTGATCGGCGTGCGCCGAAAGGCGCGCGGTTTCGACGTCGGCTTTGTGCCATGGCACGGATTGTTGCTGTTCGCGCTCGTCCTCCTCCTTTTGATGGCCGCGCATCTGACGTCCGTCTGGCCTAGGTAGGTGTCGAAGGAGAGATCATCATGAAGGCCATCGCGATCACAAAGCCCGGCGGGCTCGACAATCTGAAGCTGGTCGAACGGGACGATCCGACTCCCGGACCAGGCGAGATCCTCGTGCGCACGCGCGCCTCCAGCCTCAACTATCATGACTACGTCGTTGCCATCGGCGGGATCCCGACGCCCGACGGCCGCATTCCGATGTCCGACGGCGCAGGCGAGGTCGTCGCGGTCGGCGATGGCGCGTCGCGTTTCAAGGTCGGCGACCATGTGCTCTCGACCTTCTTCCCGAACTGGGCGGGCGGCGATACCGAACTGCCGAAGATGATCGGCGTTCCGGGCGACCATGCCGATGGCTTTGCGGCTGAGCTGGTCGCAATGCCGGAGGCCGCCTTCACGCGCATACCCGAAGGCTACAGCTTCGCCGAGGCCGCGACGTTGCCCTGTGCGGCGCTGACCGCATGGCGCGGCATGTTCGTCGAGGGAAGTGTGAAGCCCGGCGACTGGGTGCTGGTGCAGGGGACGGGCGGCGTCTCCATCTTCGCGCTGCAGTTCGCCAAGGCCGCAGGAGCGAAGGTGATCGCGACGTCGTCTTCTAACGAGAAATTGGAGCGGGTGAAGGCGCTCGGCGCAGACCACGTCATCAACTACAAGGCCGAGCCGAAATGGGGCAAGTTGGCCAAGGAAATGACCGGCGGACGCGGTGTCGATGAGGTCGTCGAAATCGGCGGGCCGGGAACGCTGGCGCAGTCGATCCAGGCCAGCCGTATCGGCGGGCATATTTCGCTGATCGGCGTCCTGACGGGTGTTTCTGGTGAAGTGCCGACGGCAGCCTTCTTCTCGGCGAATCTGACGATGAGCGGCATAACGGTTGGCTCCCGCGCCAATCAGGAGGACATGATCCGCGCGATTGAAGCGAACGGCATTAAGCCGGTGATCGACAAGGACTTCGCGCTTGCTGATTTGAGCGACGCGTTCCGTCATCAGGAGGCGCAGAAGCATTTCGGAAAGATCACCGTGTCGGTTTGAAGGGCGGAAGTCACAAAGTGCGCGCTCGTGACGGCTGAAAGTCACGAAGATCATATGTCAATTTGACAGCGATCTGACACGAAAGACGTTACTTCCGTCATCCCAGCGCAGGCTGGGATCCATCTCTGAACCTATCCACTTGGCAAGGGCAGCATAGGGATGGATTCCTGCCTTCGCAGGAATGACGGATTGGGGAGAGACTCCATATTTACGTCCGGAGCAAGTCCGCAGGGCGATTGATGTTCCGGAGTCCGGGCAGGGCGACGCGTCGCGCCTGCGCCCGGTCTGCCCAGCCGTAAACCGCACGTTCGCCCTCTCCCAGATATGTCGCCAATAGTTCGACCAAGGATAGCGGCCAAAGTCCTACAACCGGAAGCGTTTCCACGCAGGCCGGGCCGGGCGTGAGACGCGCAAGGAGGTCGGGCGGTAGGCCGAGAACGTCGCAGCCTACGCACAGTACCGCATCGTGGCCCATAGCCTGCGCTGCCGCGAACGCGCCGACCAGGCCACCCAGCGGGCCGAGGCCCGGCACAGGTCGGTCCGGGACGCTGCGAAGGCCGGACCAATCGCGGCCGACGACGATGAGGTTATCCACCTGTGGACCGATGGCAGCCGCCACGTGATCTAGGAGCGCCTTGCCGTCGAGGGTTGCGGCGGCCTTGTCGCTGCCGAACCGCCGACTTTCGCCGCCCGCGAGAATCGCGCCGAGGATGCTCAGCCGAGCCGCTCCCGATGCCAAGCGACATGATCGGCCATGAAGGACGAAATGAAGTAATAGCTGTGATCGTAGCCGCCGTGGAGGCCGAGTTCGAGCGGTTGGCCAAGCTCGGTGCAGGCGTCGCGAAACAAACCGGTTTGAAGCTGCTCCTCTAAAAACTCGTCGTCGAGGCCCTGGTCGATCTTCAGGTGCGGATGCCGCGCGCCGGATGCGAGTAGGGCGGTCGCGTCATATTGCTGCCAATGGCTTTCGTCTTCGCCCAGATATCTCGGGAACGCCTTCTGTCCCCACGACACGGTCGTCGGTGCGCAAATGGGAGAGAAGGCGCTGATCGAGCGAAACCGCTCGGCGTTGCGAAGGCCGATGGTCAGCGCAC
>JBAUIQ010000197.1:0-1814 GCA_049683075.1 Pacificimonas sp. | reverse complement strand
GTCGATGGGTCCGTCCGTCGAAGCGTTGAAAAGAACTGCCGCTCGCCGAGGTCCTCGAGGAGGATCAATCCTTCCTGCAGACGTTCGGCATAAACCTCGGGACCGCTTAAGCCTCGCCGACGAATTTCGCGTGCCATGGCAACGAACCATTCCGAGCGTTCCGACGGATCGGGCGCATGCATCAGGATTGCCGTCTTTTCGGCTTGCGACAGCCTGAAATAACGCCGAAACGCGGCGTCGGAACTGAATTCTTGGATGTCGGCGGCCGCCCAGCCCGTGTCCGCGAGAAAGGCGGGAGCTGCAGCGGGCAACCTTAAAGATTGGCCCATCGGGCCTCCCAATCCGGAGGCACAATCGCTGTCAACTGCCGCGGCGCATCACCGGTCCCTGCGAGCGTGATCGCGAGCGCCGGTTCCGGCACATGACGGCCACCTTTGTCCGGCCATTCAACGAGTAAAGAGCCGTTCTCGATTATCTCTTCCAAGTCCAATGAGGCAGCTTCGTCGGGAGTCTCCAGACGGTAAAGATCGACATGCCAGACTGGCGGCAAGAGATCGTCATATGGCTGGACCAGTGCAAAGGTAGGAGAGGGCACTTCCCCGGCGTGACCCAAGCCCTGAAGAATGCCGCGGGCAAGCGTCGTTTTACCTGTACCGAGCGGTCCGGACAGCGTGACGACGTCACCCGCTTTCAGTTCGCAAGCAATCTTCGACCCGAACCGTAGCAGCTCGTTTTCGCTGCGAAAGCGCTTCAAGAGAAGTTCGTCGTCGGCGCGACCGCGGCAACCGGCGCGCCTGCCCGGCGTGGCAAATGAACGGAAATCTCTGTACCTTCATTCAGCGCGGACGTGACGTCGATCGTGCCGCCATGAAGATCGATGATCTCCTTCACTAGCGATAGTCCTAAGCCGACGCCCTGGCTCGCGCCCGCATTCGTCCCCTTTTTGAACCTTTCGAAAACGAGTTCGTGCTCGTCTTTGGGAATACCGATGCCGGTATCGATGATATCGAATCGCACCTCCGCGTCATTCCCTGTTGCGCGAAGGATGACCTCCCCACTCTCTCCGGTAAAGCGAACGGCATTCGAGGCCAAGTTGAAGAGAGCCTGTTTCAACCTGACCGCGTCCCCCGGGAGCTCGCCCACCGATGGCGCTACGTCGAGTTCGAAATCGATGCCGCGGTCCCGCGCATTGTCTTCGACCATCGAGGCCACGCTCTGAACGAGGCGCGACACGTCAACCTCTTCATCGGCAAGATCGAGCCCGCCCACATCACTCACAGCGAGGTCGATAATACCGTTCACCATCGTCCGCAGTCGCTCCGCCGACGTCATAATGGAGCCGACATACTCCGACTGCTTGTCCGTCAGCTCGCCGCCAATGCCCATCGCCATCAACTCCCCAAATCCCGCGATTGCGGTCAGTGGGGTCCGCAATTCATAGGACATGTTCTCGACGAAGCGGGTCTTGGCGCGATCGGCCGCCTCCAACGCCTCGTTCCGATCGCGGAGGGCAGTCTCGATGCGCTCCGCGTCGGTAACGTCGATGAACGTGAAAAGCGCATTGCCGTCAGGCAGTGGCACGGCGGCGAAGCGGAGATAGCGCCCGTCGGACAGCTCCATCCGTCCGCTGCGCTCAGTTCGGCCGTCCGTCGATGACCGAATTAGCATCCGCATCTGTTCGGCGGCGTTGCCCTCTCTAACGTTAACGAACGCGGCCTCGAAGATTGCCTCTACGCTGGAATTCTCGGCGAGGTCTCGCTGCGAAACACCCCAAAGCTCTCGGAACGCGCGATTGCTGAACTGCAGGCGACCAC
>JBAUIQ010000196.1:0-10483 GCA_049683075.1 Pacificimonas sp. | reverse complement strand
GCGGGCCATCAGCTGGACACTGTTGTCGAGGATGACATTGTCGTCCGCCATGCCGTGAATGAGGAGCAGCGGGTCGGCGATGGCCTCGGCGTTCTGGAGCGCGCCGGACCGGTCGTAGACGGCCTGGTCATCCTGCGGCTTGCCGAGGTAGCGCTCGGTGTAATGCGTGTCGTAGAGTCGCCAGTCAGTGACGGGCGCGACGCTGATCCCGGCGGCGAAGGTGCCGGGGGCGTCCTGTAGCAGTTTCAGCGACATGAAGCCGCCATAGGACCAGCCGAAGACGGCGATGCGGTCCGAGTCGACGAAGGACTGTTCCTTGAGCCAGGCGGCAGCCGCGAGCTGGTCTTCGACCTCGACACCGCCCATGGCGCGATCGATGGGGGCTTCGAAGGCCGTGCCGCGATTGGTCGCGCCGCGATTGTCCATGCTGAAGACGATATAGCCTTGACCCGCGATGGTCTGTTTCGTCGGCATGCGCCGCCATTGGTTGGCGACGAACTGCACGCCGGGGCCACCATAGGTCCAAAGAAAGACCGGCAGGCGTGCGCCCGGTTCGTGCGGCGGGACGAGCATTTCATAGTGTAGCGCGGTGCCGTCGGCGGCGGGCAGGGTGCCGGTCCGCGCCGTCAGGTGGCTGTCCAGATGGGGTGCGTAGGCGTGCGTTTCGTCGAGGGCGTTCTCCTCGATCCAGACACCCGCCGACGGGACCGGGTTGGCGGCGTCCGCCAGATAGGTTTGCGGCGGCTGGTTGCGGCTGGAGCGGGTAACGACGGCACGCGTGCTGCTATCGTCGACCTTCACGCTGTGCGACCAACCGGTCGGGGTCAGCTGGACGACCTCGTCGCCTGCCAGCGGCACGCGGTAGAGATGCATTTCCGTTGGGTCGTCGCGATTGCCTGTGAACAGGACGTGGCCAGCCGTTTCGTCCACTGCGGCGATGCCGCTGACGACCCAGTCGCCGGATGTCAATTGTGTCCATTCGCCATCGCGAAAGCGGTAAATATGCGAGAAGCCGTCACGCTCCGAGGTCCAGATCAAGTCTCCATTCGTCAGGATGCGCAGATCGTCGTCGAGGTTGAGCCACGGCGCGCCCGTTTCGGTGAAGACGATCTCGCTTACGCCGGTCGCCGGATCGACGCGAAGCATGTCCAGCCTCTGCTGGTCGCGTGACTGGCGCTGGACGTAGAGCGCGCTGCCGTCCGGCGACCAGTCGACGCGGGCGAGGTAGATGTCGTCGTCGACGCCAAGATCGACCGCCACCCGGTTGCCGCCGTCCGGGTCCATCAGGAACAGGTCGACGATGGCGTTGGCGCTGCCCGTGACGGGATAGCGCTGGTCCGACGTGGTCGTCCCCTCCGCGCCGATGGCGTTCCTCGTGACGATGCCGACGCCGCGCTCGTCGACGCGGGCGACGGCGACGCGCTCGTCGGTCGGTGACCACCAATAGCCGTCGTCGCGGCCCATTTCCTCTTGCGCGATGAACTCCGCAACGCCCCAGCGGACGGCCTCCGCCGCGTCCGGTGTCACGCGGCGACGCTCACCCGTCTGGCTGTCGAGGACATAAAGGCCGTCCGCGCCGACCCAGGAGACATAGCGGCCCTTGCCGGAAATGCGGGCGAGGCGCTCCGTGTCTTCCGTTTCGGTCAGGCGGGTGACCTTGCCGTCCAAATCCGCACGAAACAGGTCGCCGTCGACCGGAACCAGCAACGACTGGCCGTCCGGCGCCCAGCGATAATCGACGATCCCCGTCAGCCCGGCGATCCGCGCCCGCTCGCGCGCCATGCGTTCATCCTCGGACAGCGCGCCGCCACCAAAGACTTCGGAATCGACCAGCATTCGCTCGGCCCCCGTCGCCGGGTCGATGACCCAGAGATCGTGCCGCGCCTTGTCGCCGGGCCGCGGTTTCAGGAGAGTTGCGAGACGGCCGTCGGGCGACAGCTTCACCTTGCGCGGGGCGGGCCCGCCGAGCGACGGACTGGCGAAGACGCGTTCGAACGTCAGATCGTCGGCGGCGGCGGACGTGGACATCAGGAAAACGGCGGTGGCGGCGAAAATGCGGATGATCATGGCAACGGATTAAGCGCGTGTCTCAGGCAAATCCACCGTGCGAAGCCGGACGTATCTCACCTACCCCGCGTCGGGCAGGGCGGGGATGATATGGCCGCCGAGGATCTCGTCCCGCCATCGTCCCCAGACGCCGCCCTGCCTATAGTTCCCACCCATGAAGAGTGCCACCAGGTCGAGACCGGGAACAATGACGAGAACCTGTCCGCCATTGCCTGTGGCCTCGTAAGAGGGATGGCGTGTTTCGCCGACGCGCACTTCGTCGAGCCGCCACTCAAAAGCCTGCTGTCCGCCGAAATAGGTATTGCCGAACTCCTCAGGCGACAGACCTGTGGTCTCCGGCGAGATGTCGATTTGCGGCCTTATCGACTCAGCGACCCAGTTAGGATCGAGGATTTGCTTGCCATTCCAGACGCCGTCATTCGCGTACATGACACCGATTTTCAGGAGGTCGCGCGGCCGCATATAGGGGCCGCCGCCGAGATAGGCCGCGCCATTGGGCGTGACGTTCCAATGATACGGCCCGAACTCGAGAGGATCGGCTATCAATTCGTCGAAAAGCTCGACGATGGGTTTCCCGCCCGCCTGCCGAATGCTGTGACCCGCAAGGTTGATGCTGCCCGAGCAATAGGCATAATGGCTGCCTGGTTCGTGAAGAAGCGGCAGACGGGCGGTATAGCGCCAGAAATCGGGCTCTTCTTCCTGCGCCCACATATTGTCCTCATTGCCCGGCGAGTCCGCGTTCGCATCGCAATCGAGGCCGGACGAGAAGCTCATCAGCTGACCGAGCGTGATATCGGCCTTGCGCGGATCGCTGAGGGCGTCGCCTGTTTCGGCGAGAAGCGCAGGGATAGGACGCGTATCCGACCCAATATCGGCGCCTTGCTGCCGCAGCGCGCCGATGAGGACCGGTGCAAAGACTTTCCCGAGAGATCTCGTGTCATGCACGCGGTCGCGGTCATGCCCGAAGAAATATTCTTCCAGAACCAGCTTGCCTCGATGAGCGGCGAGTACGGCGTGAATCAACCGGGGGCGACGTTCGCGGGGATCCGTGGCGGACAGCTCGGCGACGAGCGTATCGAGCCGCGCGGCATCGAGCCTGGCGTCGGTCGCCGACGCCACGGTCCAGCCGTCGTCCAGCGCAGGCGGCGTAACATGGCGATCGCGGACTTCATTCGATGCGCGCGCGTCATAGTCTCGCCTCTCGGTCATGGTTGCGCGGCGCAAGGTGAGCGGATCATCGAACCAGCGGTGGTGAAGGCGCAAACCCTCGGTCGTCGTCTGCAGCGCCTGTCGCATCTCATTCTCGCCGCTGCCAGCGACAAGCGCCCAGCTGCCATCGCCCTCGGCCTCCAGTTGGAATTTGGAGGCCATGATCTCGTTGCGCTCGGGATTTCGAAGAACGGCGGCCATCCTGCCATCGTCTTCGCGGAAAATGTCGAGGAACATCCGGAAGGGGCGCGGCTGCTGCTGGATCGTGGCCGCCCAGTGCCCGCTGGCGATAGCGGGCAGGGTAAAGGGCGTGACCATCTCCGAATAACCAGTCGCGTTTGTCGGCTGATGCCAAAGGCCGTCGAAACTCCTTCGGCCCTCCGACAATCGTCCAGTGAAGCGGCGCTCTCCATCCAAATGCCCGACGATGGTCTCCTGGTCTTCGGTAACCGCTGCGAGTGCATCGTCGACGCTCGCCTGCCATGCGCCGCCCGTCTTTCGGATGTGAAGACGGACCGTCATCGGCGCGGTCTCCGCACGCCAGACCCACAGGCCGAGCGGCGGATCCGGCTCGGCGGCAGTCTGGCCAAATGACGGGGCCGCGATCGCCGCGAGAACGACGAGCCAAACGAATTTCCAAGCTACGCTATTTATCACCGCGACCTTCCCCTCATTCGGTCTCACGCTCGTGCCCGCGAAAGTTCACGGGGACGCCCGCCCGGCCCACATAGCCCTTGCCAACGAAAAAGGGCTCCGAACACAATGCTGTGTCCGGAGCCCTTTGAAAAGCTATCGGTCGGTGACGACCGATTTAATATCAGTCCTCGGATTTAATCTCTTCGACGGCGGCCTGTTTCTCGGCGGCGCTGGCGTCGGCGTCGGGGACCGGGCTCGACGTCTTCGTCTGGGCCGGTTCGCTTTGACCCGGTTCGTTTTGGGCGGCGTTTTCGCGCTGGACGATGCGGCGCTCTGCAATACGAGCGGACTTACCGCTGCGACCGCGGAGATAGTAGAGCTTGGCGCGGCGGACGACGCCGCGGCGCTTCAGCTCGATGGATTCGACGTTCGGGCCGTAGAGCGGAAAGACGCGCTCGACGCCCTCGCCGAACGAGACCTTGCGCATCGTGAAGTTGGAATTGATGCCGCGGTTCGAGCGAGCGATGACGACGCCTTCGAAATACTGGATACGGCTGCGCGTGCCCTCGACGACGCGGACGCCGACGCGGAGCGTGTCGCCCGCCTGGAAGTCCGGAATGTCCTTGGTGCCGCGGAACTTTTCGACCTGTTCGGCCTCGATCGTCTGGATGAGATTCATCTCATTCGTCTTTCTTCTGTTGCCGCGCACCAGAGGGCGACTGGACCCGATCGTCACCATGACGATCCCACAGATCCGGCCGCCTTAGCCGTGTGATCTCGCGAGAGCGGTCGAGCCGCCACGCCGCGATCTTCGCATGATCCCCCGATCGCAGCACCTCAGGGATCGTGCGCCCTTCCCATGTCGATGGTCGGGTATAATGCGGATATTCGAGAAAACCGTTTTCGAACGATTCGTCCTCGCCGCTGGAAGGCGCGCCCATTACGCCGGGAAGGAGGCGAATGCAAGCGTCCAGGAGCACCATTGCCGCCATCTCGCCGCCCGACAGCACATAGTCGCCGACGCTGATCTCCTCAATGTCGCGCGCGTCGAGAAGTCGTTGGTCGACGCCTTCGAACCGCCCGCAGAGAATGGCGACACCCGGTCCCGCGGAAAGCTGGCGAACCCGTTGTTGGGTGAGGGGAGCACCGCGCGGGCTCATATAGATGAGTGGAACATCCGGCTGCCGCTCTCGCACATCGTCCACGGCTCGACCGAGAACATCCGCTCGCAACACCATCCCCGCACCGCCACCTGCAGGCGTATCGTCGACGCTCCTGTGCCTGTCGGTCGCGAAATCGCGAATCTGCACCGTGTCGAGGGACCAAATTCCCTCGTCCAGTGCCCGTCCCGCAAGCGACACGCCGAGGGGTCCCGGAAACATTTCGGGATAAAGGGTCAGGACGGTCGAACTGAAAGACATTCTTCTTTCCTTAGACGCGCCGGAATTAAGGAACGCGCAACCATTAATCGTAAGATACGGCGGGTCAGTTTAGAGGGCGGCGGGGGCACGCCAGAGGGATGTTCTATGGTCGTGTGGACCGACGGTCTCGTCGGGATATTCATCGGGTTCGTACTGTTGCCGGTCATTTACAATGCCGGTCTCTATCACGCCATGCGGGAACCATTCTTGCTGTGGCACAGCGTTCGCGCCGTTGCCATCGCGGTCATGACGATTGCGGCCATGCCGGCGGCCTTCGGGATCGCCGCGTCTGCAGAGGCGTTGCTGCCTCTCCAAGGGGCCGGATTGACCGTTGCGGTCGGCGTGTCGGGTGTGTTCCTTCTCGCTTATGTCGGGCCCGGCATGATCGGACGGCGCACGGCGCTCCTTTTGCGCGCAAGCCTGTGGACGACGCTGGGGCTCTTTCTTATCGGCCTTGTCTTCGGCGATGGCTTCCAACTGCCAACGATCAAGCTCGTCAATTACTTGGCCATCCTTGTCCTTCTGACGATCGGCTTGGTGCAGGCGTTAAAGCGCGGAAGTCGGGCCGCCCGATTCCAAACTCTCGCTTGGTCCGGCGTTTTCGCGGTGTGCGCATTTTCGATTTTTCAGGGCCTCGTGTTGAGAGCGCCGGTGACGAACTGGATTTCGTTGATCCTCGTCGGCCTGTCTCTGGAGATCGTCGTTACCGCCGTTGGCGTCGCGGACCGGTTCATGACCTTGAAGCGCGAACGCGACGAGGCGCGGGCGAGCGGCCGGGCGCTGTCGACGATGGCGGCGACCGATCCCCTGACCGGTCTTTCCAACCGGCGCGGTTTCGAGGATCGCTTCACGAACGCGAGAGGTTCGGAGACAATGGCGGTCGCCATTGCCGACATCGACCATTTCAAGGCGGTCAACGACACTTATGGCCACGATGTCGGCGATGCCGTCATTGTGGCGGCGTCGAAGGCGCTGGCACGCGACGGCCGGTTCGCGGCGCGACTGGGCGGCGAGGAGTTCGCGATCATCCTGACGGGCGACGATATCGAGGCCGAGGCGGAATTCGCCCGCCGGACGCTCGCCGCCGAGATTGCCATCCGCGTGCCAGTGGTCGGAAAGGCCGTGACCGCCAGCATGGGACTGAGCCGCCTGATGCCGGACGACGATCTGCCGGCGGTTCTGAAGCGCGCCGACGAGGCCCTTTACCGAGCGAAGAAGGCGGGCCGCGACCGGCTCGTTGTCGATCGCGAGCGCAGCGACGAGGAGCGGTTGGACGACCGTGAGAAAATCGCCGCATGACCTGGGACGCGATCCTCTTCGGCGCGTTTCTCGGCTTCGCGATGCTGCCGATCGTCTACAACACCGCCTTCTATCTCGTGATGCGCGAGCGGTTCCTGATCTGGCATTCGCTGCGCCTGGCGGCCATCATGCTGATGGCGATGTTGGGGACCGACATCGCGCTTGGCGGGATGTTCGACGATCCTGTCATCCGCAATCACGCGGAATTGCTGCTGCTCGATCTCGGCATCGCGATGACGGGGCCGTTTCTCCTTGCCTATATTGAGCCCGACAAGATCGGACTGCGCCTGTCGCGAGCGCTTGCGGCGATCATGCCGGTCGCGCTCCTCCTCGCCGTCATTCCCCTCGTTGTTTATGACGATCCGTTTTTCAACACGGTCCGCCACCTCGGTTTCCTTGCCATTCTCGTCGTTTTGATGAGCGGCCTGGCCGTGGCGCTCAGGAACGGCAGCCGTGCGGCGCGGTTCCAGCTGGTGGCGTGGATTCCCGTCCTTGGGGTCAGTTTGGTCGCGGTGACGCACGAGGTCGTCTT
Source organism: Pacificimonas sp. (assembly GCA_049683075.1). Taxonomy (GTDB): domain Bacteria; phylum Pseudomonadota; class Alphaproteobacteria; order Sphingomonadales; family Sphingomonadaceae; genus Pacificimonas. The sequence continues at coordinate 3,319 of JBAUIQ010000196.1, read as the reverse complement.
CAACGATCAATGGCCCTTGTGGCTTAGCGCCATTATCGTTGCCATGGCGTTCGAAGTCGTGGTCAGCGCGCTCGGCGTCGCGGACCGCTTTCTGGCGCAGCGAAAACGCTGGAACGAGGGCCTCGCCGAGACAGCGATCCTGCGCCGCCTTGCCGAAACCGACCAACTGACCGGCCTTCCGAACCGGCGCAAGTTGGAGCAGGAATTCGCCGACATGGTCCCACAAGCGATGGCCGTCATCGATATCGACGGCTTCAGAGCGATTAACGAGCGATTTGGTCATGACGTCGCGGACGCCGTCTTGGTCGCCGCCGCCGAAGCCCTTGGCCGCGACGATCGTTTCGCCGCGCGTCTCCGAGGGGACCGGTTCGCCTTGCTGCTCGCCGGAGACGACTGGCGCGGGGAAGCGATGATCGCGCGGGCTCTAGTCGAGACCGCCGTCGCCGTCCGTGTCGCTGGCCTCGATACCGCCGTTACAGCGGGAATGGGCCTTGTCGAGGCGCGCGCTGGCACCGGCTTTGGCGAAATGCTGCGCCGGACGGAGGCCTGCCTGACGAGTGCCAAACGCCATGGCGCCGATCGCCTTGTCGTCGAGCCGCAGCTGATGCCGGTCGCGGCCTAGCCGGAGCCCTTTGTCTTCGTCGCGCCGACCTTGGCATTGGTCGCGATGAAGTCGATGATCTGACCGGCGATGTCCTTGCCGGTCGCACCTTCGATGCCTTCGAGACCCGGGGAGGAATTGACCTCCATGATGACGGGGCCGTGGTTCGAGCGCAGCATGTCGACGCCGCAGACATTCAGGCCCATCTTCTTTGCTGCGCGGACGGCGGTCGAGCGCTCCTCCGGGGTGATCTTAACGGTCGCCGCGCTGCCGCCGCGATGAAGGTTGGAGCGGAAGTCGCCCTCCGCACCGGTGCGCTTCATCGAGCCGACGACCTTGCCGCCGACGACGAAGGCGCGGATATCGGTGGAGCCAGCCTCCTTGATGAACTCCTGGACGAGGATGTTGACGTTCGCGCCGCGGAACGCCTCGATGACGGAGCGGGCGGAGCGTTCGGTGTCGCCAAGGACGACGCCGATGCCTTGCGTCCCTTCGAGGAGCTTGATGACGACGGGTGCGCCGCCCGCGATCTTCAGAACCTCGTCGGTGGCCTTGGGGTCATGCGCGAAGGCGGTCACCGGGAGGCCAAGTCCCGCGCGGGCGAGGATCTGCATGGAGCGAAGCTTGTCCCGGCTGCGCCCGATGGCGACGCTCTCGTTGAGAGGCCAGACCCCCATCATTTCGAATTGCCGGAGCACGGCCAGACCATATTGTGTGATCGACGCGCCGATGCGCGGGATGACCGCGTCATATCCCTCGAGCTTCCGTCCGTCATAATAGGCTTCGGGCCGGTGCGAGGTGATGTTCATGTAGACGCGGAGCGTATCGACGATGTCGAGCGTGTGGCCGCGCCCTTCGGCAGCCTCCACCAGCCGCTTGTGCGAATAGAGCCGCGGATTGCGGGCGAGCATCAGGAGTTTCATGCGGGCGGGTTCCTTTCAGCGCGGCCTTGCAGCCAGGATTTTGCGACATCGACATTAAAACGTTTGGCGAGTGAGGTGCGGCCCACCAGCATCGCATAATCCATACGCGAGCGATTTGAGAGGGTGACCTCGGCAGGGAAGGTACGGTCGCCAATGCGGAGCCGGGTGTAGATGAAGAAGCGCGTCTGCGTTTCGCCATTGGAGCTGGTGACGCGTTTCGTGCCCGCCAGCGGTGCCTCGACGCGGATGGCGGGTCGACCCTTCCGCTCAGGCACGGTGAAGCGGATCCAGTCCTCGCCATCGACCTCGTAATGGTGGAGCCGGTTGGCGTGTAGCGAACTTGTTCGCGCGCCGGTGTCGATCTTCGCGCGCACGAACGGAATGCCGAGGTCGGGAAAGGCAACATATTCGCGCCACCCGACGAGGGGGCGAGCGGCGCGGGGTCGGGATTCACTCATGCACTCGCGAGTAGCACGTCACCGCGGTCGCGGCGTCATGGATTCGTCGACTAGGCAGGCAGGTCCGCCGGGTCGATATGGCCCGGATCCGCGATCAGGCCGTGGCCGTCGTCCGCGTCGCGGGTTTTTGCGTAAGGCAGCATGAAGGTGCCACCGGCCGGCTTCTCGATCTCGACAATGTCGCCCGCGCCGTAATTTTCGATCGCACGCACATGCCCAATCAGCGCGCCGTCGCTTGTTGCGACGGGCAAGCCGATCAAGTCGGCGACATAGCTTTCATCGTCCTCGGGCGGCGGCAGTGCGTCGCGCGGAACGGTCAATTCGGTGCCACGAAGCGCCTCGGCGGCGTTGCGATCGTCGACGCCTTCGAACCGCGCGACGAGTGATTTTCCGGCGCGCTTCAATCCCTTCAGGACGAGAGTCCGCCCAACGGCATCATATTCTCCGAAGGCGCGAAAGCTGTCCTCCGACGCGGCGAAGAGTTTGAGGCGGACTTCCCCCGTCACGCCCTGCGCGCCCGCAATGGCGGCAAGGATGACGGGGGTATCGTCGGCCATGTGGCTTTACTCGGCCTTTTCGGCCTCGGCGTCGTCCGCTTTTGCGTCCTCAGCGGGCGCTTCTTCAGCCGGCGCATCCTCGGCCTTTACCTCCTCAGCAGGTGCCTCGTCGGCGGGAGCGGCTGCAGCCTCGGCCTTCGCAGCCTCTTCTGCTTCCTTGCGCTCGGTTTCCTTCGCCGCCTTCTCTTCGACGCGTTCCTTGGCCTTGTCGCCCGGGACCGCCTTTTGCGGATTGTTGCGGGCTTCGCGCTTCATGAGGCCCGCGGCGTCGAGGACACGAGCGACGCGGTCGGACGGCGTCGCGCCGACCGACAGCCAGTGCTTCGCGCGCTCGACGTCGACCTTCACGCGCTCTTCGCTATCCTTTGGGAGGAGCGGATTGTAGCTGCCGATACGCTCCAGATATTTGCCGTCGCGGGGGCTGCGCTTGTCGGCGACGACGATGCGATAGTAGGGGCGCTTCTTCGCACCGCCGCGGGAAAGTCTCATTACAACTGCCATTGTGAATTCCTTATAGTAAATACTTGAAAAGAAATGTCATACCAGCCTTCGCTGGGGTGACGGAAAGGTGAGAAGGCGAGCGGCTACCTACCGAACTTGTCGAAGCCGGGCGGAAGCTGGCCCGGGCCGCCGGGCCCCCCGAGCTGGGAGAGGTCGGGCATGCCGCCATCGCCGCCGAGGCCACCAGGTGCTCCACCCCCCATTCCCAACATCTTGGCGAGGCCCTTCATGCCGCCCATTTTCTTGATCTTCTTCCTGGCCGTCGACATGTCCTTGTGC
>JBAUIQ010000195.1:0-1926 GCA_049683075.1 Pacificimonas sp. | reverse complement strand
GTTCAGGACCAATAAAGTGAGCGCGGCGTACGATGACAAAGGAACTCTCGGCTCGTGGCAAGACCGGTAAGGTCGGAACGTTTCCGGACACGCAGGCAAATGATTGCGGTCATATGCAAACGCGATTATAACGTCCGTATGAACGCATCGGCCACTTTCGCAAAACCACTCAAACTGATTTCCATCGGCAACTCCACGGGTGTCGTCATCCCGAAGGAACTGCTCGCCAGCGCAGGACTTGAACGCGGTGACGAACTGTTTCCAGTATCGACTCCGGATGGTCTGACGTTTCGAAAATATGATCCTAAACTGGCCAGACAGATGGAATCTGCCCGGCGGATCATGAAGAAGCGTCAGTCTGCCCTTCGCGAACTCGCCAAATAGTGGCGCGTCAGTGGGAATGGCTCGCGCGTGAGACCGTCCTCGACTTCCATGAAGAACAGCTAGCCGAACATGGCGGCCCGTCTGGGCTGCGCGATGAGAATATGTTTATGTCGGCGCTCGACCGGCCGCGCAATCAAGCGGCCTATGGCGATCCGGATATAGCCGATCTCGCCGCCGCTTACGCGTTCGGTTTTGCGCGGAATCATCCGTTCGTCGACGGCAATAAGAGGACGGCGGCGATTGCGGCGGAACTGTTTCTCGACCTCAACGGCTTCGAAATGACTGCCACCGATGCCGAAGTCGTCATCCAAATTCTTGCACTCGCTGCCGGAGAGTTGGGTGAACAGGACCTGGCGGATTGGTACAGAGGCAACCTTCGTAAGCATGACTGACATTCCCAGCCGCGACGACATTCTCGCCTTCGTCGAGGACAGCGCCGACCCCGTCGGTAAGCGCGACATCGCCAAGGCGTTCGGCATCAAGGGCGGCGACAATCGGCGGGCGCTGCGCCAGCTCCTGTCCGCCATGGCGGACGAGGGCGCGCTCGATTTCGGACCCGGCAAGTCGGTGCACAAAGGCGGCGGCCTGCCGCCCGTCACCGTCCTCACCGTCACCAGCGTCGAGGACGGTCAGCTCTTCGCCGCGCCCGAACGCTGGGACCACGACACGCCGCCGCCGCGCGTCCGGGTCAAGGAGGGCCGGGGTAGGGGCGGAAAAGGCGGCGCAAGAAACGCCCGCGCACTCGGCGAAGGCGACCGCATCCTCGCGCGCATCGAGGAGACCGGCCGCGGCCACGTCGCCCATGTGATGAAGCGCATCGGCAAGCGCGCCGAAGAGATGCTTGGCATCCTCCGCCGCGACGCCTCCGGCTGGTTCCTGCAACCGACCGACAAGCGCATCCGCAAGACCTTCCCCGTCGCCGACACAGGCGGCGCGGACGATGGCGAGCTGGTCCTGGCCCGCGTCGATGGTCGCAAGGTGAGTGTTGCCGAACGCCTCGGCGATCCCTTCGCGCCCAAATCCGTCTCCCTCATCGCCATCCACGCCAAGGGCATTCCGAACGTCTTCCCAGAAGAGGTGCTCGAACAGGCGGAGACGGTCGCGAAACAGCCGCTCGGCGACACGCGCGAAGACCTTCGCCACTTGCCGCTGCTCACCATCGACCCGGAGGACGCCCGCGATCATGACGACGCGCTCTGGGCCGAGGCGAAGGATGGCGGGGGCTGGCGCGCCGTCGTCGCCATCGCCGACGTCAGCTATTATGTCCGCCCCGATACCGCCCTCGACCGCGAGGCGCGCAAGCGCGGCAACAGCGTCTATTTCCCCGACCGCGTCGTCCCGATGCTGCCCGAGGTCCTCTCCGCTGGTGCCTGCTCGCTCGTCGAGAACGAGGACCGCGCCGCGCTCGTCTGCCATCTCGACATCGCGCCCGACGGCGAACTCCAGTCGTGGCGCTTCGCCCGGGCCGTAATCCGCTGCACCGCCAATATTCCCTATGAGGCCGCCGAGGGCTATGAAGGGTTGGACGATCTTTGGGACGCC
>JBAUIQ010000194.1:0-11636 GCA_049683075.1 Pacificimonas sp. | reverse complement strand
CTTTTAAGTGATCTGCGCCCGCTGACTGCGGCGACAGGAGGGCATAAACGACCGCGACTGGCTCGCCGTCAAGCGCGCCCAGCTCGAGCGGCGGGTCGAGTGTCGCGAACGCGCCGACGACGCGCGTCAGATGCGGCATCCGGGCGTGCGGGACGGCCGTGCCACCACCGAATGCCGTCGTGCCGACACGCTCGCGCTGGACCAAAGCCTCGGCGATAAAGTCCTGGTCGATGCCCGTTGCCCGCGCAAGCGGTTCAGCCATAGCCTGCATCAGGTCGACCATGGAGTTCGCCCTGATGTCCACACGCACGCAATCGCGGCACAACATGGCCGCAGGATCGAAATCGGTCGTCTTGATCTGAGTCGCCATCGGCGGGCCTCCTATTGCGGCTCCACCCATCCGACATGCCCATCTTCGCGGCGGTAAACCATGCTCAGCTTACCGTTTTGGCCGTTCTTGAACATCATCGCAGGTGTATCGCGCAGATCGAGCATCATGACGGCATCGGCCACGCTGACATGCGGAATGTCGGATTTGCTGTCGGCAATGATCAGGGGCGCATCCTCGCCCTCGTCAATCTCTTCCCGCTCGTCGCGCTGCAGTACGCGCTCGGACGCGCCGATCTCGGGTTCCGGCGCGCCCTTGCGTTCGCGATCGGTCAGCTTGCGCTTATAGCGGCGCAGCTGCTTTTCGATCTTCTCGGCTGCCGCATCGAACGCCGCCGTGGCGCTCTTGTGCGCATGGGCATGCGATTTCATCACGAGGCCCTGCGTTAACTGCGCGATGATCGAGGCGTCGAATTCATGTTCATGCGGCCCATGCGCCATGGTCGCGGTGGCTCCGGTCATACCAACATCGAATTTTTCGGCCAGCGCGCCAAGTCGCGCCTTTGCGTGTGTCGTCAGCGCTTCGCCGACATCGAGCTGGTGACCGGAAACACGAATATCCATGGATGAAACTCTCCTCAAAGAGAGCCGAGATAGCGGTCCCAGACCGGATTGGCGAGCTTTGCGACGAAGGCACGGTGACGGGCGTCCTCTTCGGCGGATACGGCAAAATGTCGTTCCGGCCACGTCCGGGCGGGCAGGGCGTCGCCGGTCACAGGCTTGGCGACATTTGTTGGTGCCGGGTCACTGTCCAACGACATTCCGCGCTGGCGACCGCCGGAAAGCTCGACATAAACGTCGGCGAGGAGTTCGGCGTCGAGGAGCGCGCCGTGCTTGACGCGGCGGCTGAGGTCAATGCCGAAACGGTTGCAGAGCGCATCGAGGTTCAGCTTCGCGCCGGGAAATTTCTTGCGAGCGAGCGCAAGCGTATCAACGATCCGTTTCGGTTCCAGCTTCGGCCGACCAACACGGACCAGCTCGGCATCGAGGAAACCGACGTCGAACGGGGCGTTGTGCGCGATCAGCCTGGTATCGTCGCCGATGAAGACGGCGAACTCCTCGGCGATCTCCGAAAAGCGCGGCTGGTCTCGCAGATCGTTGTCGGTGTGCCCATGCACACGCGTCGCCTCGGCGGGCATTGGACGTTCCGGGTTGATCAGCTTGTGGAAGACGCGGCCTGTCGGAATGAGGCCGTTCAGTTCGACCGCGCCGATTTCGCAAACCCGGTCGCCGCCATTTGGGTCGAGGCCCGTCGTCTCGGTATCGAAGATGATTTCTCGCATGACTGGCAATATCGGAGGCTGCGCGTGGCGAAGCAAGCGGCGAGACGGTCGACGGCGAGGCGGGTGACGCGCATTCCGCGTCCCGTCTCGACGATGAAGTCGGCGCGCGCGCGCTTTTCGGCGTCCGGCATCTGCGTGGCGCGAATGGCGGCCAGCTTCTCCGTCGTCATGCCGCTGCGCGCCATGACCCGCGCCGCCTGGATGTGCGCGGGCGCGCTGACGACGACCGACGCATCGACCCGCCGCCAGCCACCCTTTTCGAAGAGAAGCGGAATGTCGAGAATTACATAGGGCTGGCGCTGGTACCGGGCAGTGCGGAGAAAGCGAGCCTGCACCTCGCCCACAAGCGGGTGCATAATGCGCTCGAGACGCTTCAGCGCGGCTCTGTCGCTAAATACGGCCTTGCCGAGCGCCGCGCGGTCGAGACCGTCGGGGCCGGTGGTCCCGGGAAACGCGTCCTCGATCGCGACGAGTGCCTGCGCACCGGGCGCCTGCAAGAGGTGCACCTCCGCGTCCGCATCAAAAACCGGCGCGCCACAGTCGGCGAACATGCGCGCTACGGTGGACTTCCCCATGCCGATGGAGCCGGTGAGGCCGATTACCTTCATGGTGTCAGCATCTCGCGAATAGCGCTATCGTCATCGGGCACATGCTGGCCGAACAGCAGCGGGAAAGACGCCGCCGCCTGGCCGATGAGCATGCCGAGCCCGTCGATGGCGCGAAGGCCTCTGGCTCTCGCCGCGGCGAGGAGATCGGTCTCGAGGGGCGTGTAGACGATGTCGTAAACGATGGTGTGGTCGAGAAGCGTTCCCAGGTCGAGTGACAGTTGCGGCTGGCCAGTCATGCCAAGCGCACTCGTGTTGACGAGAATATCGGCTGGCGGCAGCGGGGCGGCGATGTCCCGGCTCTCGCCTGTCAGGTCGAAGCGCGCGCGAAGATCCTCGGCCCTCGCGAGCGTTCGGTTGAGGATCGTGACGCGCGCGATGCCCTTGTCCTTTAAGCCATACAGGACCGCCCGCGATGCGCCGCCCGCCCCGATCACGCAGGCGTGCGCGCCGGAAAGATCGATGTCTTTCAAGGGCCGCAGGAACCCTTCCGCGTCCAAGTTGCGCGCCACGAGCCGTTCGCCGTCGCGATGGAGGAGATTGGCCGCGCCGATGGCGACGACCTCCTGACCGCAACTATCGGCGAGCGCGGGCACGGCCAGCTTATGGGGCAAGGTCACGTTGCAACCGCGCCAGTCGGTGTCCCCGCGTCTCGCCGTGACATAGTCGGCGACGCCGTCCGCCTCGACCCGCGTCCGACGATAGTCTGCCGCGATGCCGAGCTGTTTCAGCCACGCGCCGTGAATATCCGGCGATCGACTATGTGCGATCGGATCGCCGATGACCTCGGCGTAGATCATTGCGGCAGCACGCCACGCTCGCGGAGGTAACCGAGTATGGCGAACAGCGGCAAGCCGCGAACGGTGAACTGGTCGCCGACGACGCGAGCAAACAGCTGCGCGCCGAGCCTCTCGATCCGGTAGCCGCCGACGCCCCAGAGCAGCTCCTTGCCCTCGGCCGCCAGATAATTGTCGATAAAATCGTCGGACAATGCGCGCATATTCATGACGGCGGTGTCGGCGTGCCGCCAAACGGCGCGACCTTCGTGCACGATCACCGCGGCGGCGATCAGGCGGTGCGTTTCGTTGGACAGGCGCTGCAACTGCGCCTTCAGCGTCGCCATGTCCTCCGCTTTGTCCATCGTCGATCCATCCGCGAGCGCGAGGATCTGATCCGAACCGAGGACCAACGTGTCGGGACGCCTGTTGCCAACCTTGATGGCCTTCGCCTCGGCGAGCGCGTCCGCCATCGCGCGCGGACTGGCCCCGGCGGCGGCGAGCGACAATTTCAGTTCCGCTTCGTCGACATTCGGCGCAACGGCCTCGAACGACACGCCTGCCGCCGTCAGCATGTCCCGCCGCGACCGGCTGGAGGACGCCAGCACCAACGTGAGGGGCTTCGCCGTCATCGCATCACCTCATCGGGCGTGTCGGTATCCTCGTTCATCAGCGCGATCACCGCGGCGGCCGTCTCCTCGATGGCCTTGCGCGTGACATCGATGACGGGCCAGCCCTGGTCGGCGAACATCCGCCGCGCCGTCGCCACTTCCTGCCGCACGCGCTCATTATCGACATATTGCGTGTCGGGAGCCTGCGCGAGGCTGAGGAGGCGGTTGCGGCGAACTTCGACGAGCCGCTGCGGCGTTGTTGTCAGACCGACGATGAAGGGTTTTGTCAGCGTGAAGAGACTGGGCGGCGGATCGCGCGTCGGCACGAGCGGCAGGTTGGCCGTCTTGAACCCGCGATTGGCGAGGTAAATGCTCGTCGGTGTCTTCGAGGTGCGCGAGACGCCCACAAGGAGAATATCGGCCTCGTTCCAGTTCTCGACGCCCTGGCCGTCGTCATGCGCCATCGAATAGGTGATCGCCTCCACGCGCGCAAAATAGGCGTCGTCCAGCCGATGCTGTCGTCCGGGCTTCGCAGTCGCGGCTTTGCCGAGCATGGCGGCGAGACCGGTCACCACACTGTCGATGGCGCTGACGGCGGGCAGGCCGAGCGCCGCGCATCCGCTCTCGAGCTGGTCCCTGACTTCGCCGGTCGCAAGCGTGAAGAGGACGAGGCCGGGGTTGTCGGCGATGTCCTTGAGGACACGGTCCATATGCCCCTTCGACCGGACGAGCGGCCAGAAATGCCGGATGGCATCGACGCCTTCGAAGCGCGCAAGACTGGCGCGCGCGACCGACTCCAGCGTCTCGCCCGTGCTGTCGGAAACAAGATGAAGGTGAATGCGTTCTTTTGGCGGCGCAGTGCTCATGGCGGCACGCCCTAGCCGTGGATGGTCCTGTGGAAAAGCCGGTGCTCGACTCGGGCCCCGATCGGCGGATGACCCGACATGGCGAACCGTCCCGATTTTTCGTCCCGAGTCGTCCCCAGGGCGATCAGCAGGAAAACCGGCGAGGGTAAAAATAGGGGACGAACTATTGCGACTCATCTGAGGCAAACGAGTCGCCGAGACACCGTGCCTGTTGGCAAGTCTGGGGAAAGACGCGTAAGTCCCGAGATCCCCAGCACCCACTATCATCATCATCTTTTTCTAAAAATAATATGAAGAGAAGAGGCGTGACCGCGAGCTCTGCCAACAAACCGATATTGCGCGTGCTGTCCGGCGAAACACTGGACCCGCCACCGGTGTGGTTCATGCGACAGGCCGGACGCTACCTGCCGGAATACCGGGCGCTGCGCGCGGAGAAGGGTGGATTTCTCGAATTGGTTTACGATGCAGACGCTGCTGCAGAGGTCACGATACAACCGATCGACCGCTTCGGCTTCGATGCGGCCATCCTCTTTTCGGACATTTTGATCGTCCCGCACGCGCTCGGACAGCGATTGCAGTTTCTGGCCGGTGAAGGACCGTATTTGTCGCCGCGGCTGGCAGATGCGTCGTTAGACGCGCTTCAGGCCGCGCCTGAACACCTCGAGGCGATTTACCGTACCGTCAGCACGGTTGCGGCCCGGTTGCCCGTGAACACGACACTGATCGGCTTTGCAGGCAGCCCGTGGACCGTCGCGACGTATATGGTGAATGGCGAAGGGTCGAAGGAGCAAGCGGCAGCGCGTTTAATGGGTTATGGTGAACCGGAGAGGTTCGGTAAGTTGATCGAGGCTATCTCGGCCACGACAGTCGATTATTTGTGTGGACAGATCGAGGCAGGTGCGGAGGTCGTGCAGTTGTTCGACAGCTGGGCAGGCAGTCTGTCGCCTGATCAGTTCGCAAAGTGGGTCGTCGGGCCGACACGCCGCATTGTTGAAAATGTGCGATCCCGGCATCCGGACGTGCCGATTATCGGCTTTCCGAAGGGGGCTGGCGGAAAACTCGCCAATTATGCGAGAGACACTGGTGTCGACGCCGTCGGCCTGGACGAGAGTGTCGATCCGGCGTGGGCAAACGAGGTGCTGCCAAGAGGATTACCGGTGCAGGGCAATCTCGACCCAATAGTGCTACTGGCCGGGGGCGAGGCCCTAACCGCTGCAGTTGCGCGTATTCGATGCGCGCTTTCGGGGCGCCCGCATATTTTCAATCTGGGACATGGCATCTCCAAGGAAACGCCCATTTCCCACGTCGAGGCGGCGCTTGCGGCAATCCGGACGCCTTTGGCGGAGCTAAACAAGTGATCGGTTGGCTCGGCGGAACGTATCTGTGGGTGAAGGCGGCGCATCTGATTGTCGTCATTTTCTGGATGGCATCGCTTTTCATCCTGCCGCGCTATCTCGTGCATCTACATGGTGAGGCGGATCGTGCCGAAACTTGGGGTGACCGCATCGCCAAGTTGCGCAAGGTCATCATGACGCCAGCGATGCTGGCCGTCTGGGCGCTCGGCATCGCGCTGACGGTGCATATTGGCATGATCGGCAATGGCTGGCTGGGACCGAAGATCCTCCTCGTGCTCGCGCTGACAGGCTATCATGGCTGGATGGTGGGGCTTTCCAAGAAGATGCTTAGCGGCGCGCGGCCACTTTCCGAAAGAGCGCTACGGTTGGCCAATGAAGTCCCCGGCGTCGCGACCATCGCCATCGTCATCCTGGCCATCGTGAAGCCGTTCTAGCTCATGACGACAGGCACGATCGTGTCGTTGGGCACCTATTTCGCCCTGATGCTGGCTGTCGGGATCTATGCCTGGTGGCGGACGGAAAATGATGTCTCGGGCTACATGCTGGGTGGGCGGCAGTTGGGGCCGGGCGTCACGGCGCTGTCGGCGGGCGCGTCCGACATGTCAGGATGGATGTTGCTCGGACTGCCCGGCGCGATGTTCGTCAGCGGCCTAAGTGCAGGCTGGATCGCCGTCGGCCTCCTGATCGGCGCGCTTCTGAATTACATTTACGTCGCGCCGCGCCTTCGAAGTTATACGGAGATCGCCGAGGACGCGATCACCATTCCCGACTATTTCGAAAAGCGCTTCGCCGACGATTCGCATGCCCTCCGCGTCATCGCTGGGCTGGTTATTATCCTCTTCTTCACGCTTTACACGGCTTCGGGCGTGGTCGCGGGGGGAAAGCTGTTCGAGAGCGCCTTCGAGCTCGATTACCGACTCGGTCTTTGGATCACCGTCGGCGTTGTTGTTGCCTACACGCTGTTCGGCGGCTTCATGGCGGTCTCGATTACCGATTTCATCCAGGGCTGCATCATGTTCGTCGCCTTGGTCCTCGTGCCAATCGTTGCCTGGCAAAGCCTTGATGCCAGCCTCGCCGCAGAACTGACCGCCATCGACCCGGTCCTTCTCGATATGCTCGGCGGTCCCAGCGATGGGATAGGCGCGCTCGCCATCATCTCCGCAGCGAGCTGGGGTCTCGGTTATTTCGGGCAGCCGCACATCATCGTTCGCTTCATGGCCATTCGCCGCGTCGAGGACATTCCGACCGCGCGTAATATCGGCATGGGATGGATGCTCGTTACCATTGTCGGTGCGTGCGCGACGGGTCTCGTCGGCCTCGCCTATGTTCGCGCGAACGGCATCGCGGTCGAGGACCCCGAAACGATTTTCATCCTTCTTTCGCAGCTCTTGTTCCATCCGCTTATCGGTGGGTTCCTGCTGGCGGCAATCCTCGCCGCCATCATGTCGACGATCTCGTCGCAGCTGCTGGTCGCCTCATCTTCCTTGACGGAAGACGCGTATCGGTTGTTCGTGCGACGCAGCGCGGGGCAGGGCGAACTGGTCTTTGTCGGGCGGCTGGCCGTCCTTACCGTCGCTCTCGTCGCGGTGTGGCTCGCCCATGACCGCTCCTCGAACGTCCTGACGCTTGTCTCAAACGCCTGGGCCGGCTTCGGTTCCGCGTTCGGGCCTCTCATCCTCTTCAGCCTTTGGTGGCGCGGGACGACGCGGGCAGGGGCGCTGGCCGGTATCATCGTGGGCGCGGCAACGGTGATCATCTGGGTCTACGGACCCTTCACCATCGATGGTGCCCCGCTAAGTGCGACCATGTATGAGATCGTCCCCGGCTTTTTGTTGTCGGGGCTGGCGGTCTTCGTCGTCAGCCGGTTGACAGCCCCAGAGCCTGCAACGCTGCAGACATTCGATCTCGTCGAGGCTGCAAGCGAGAGCGCTTGACGCCCATCCGTGATCGACCTATTTTCATGATCAGCCGAGCGGTCCTCGTGTCGGCTTTTCTCCGATACCAGCCGCCCGTCCGGGCCCTCCGCGCGTAGTCGCGCTTATCCGTCGGTGCGAACACCCGAAAGACATTGAAATGATGGCCGTATTGCATCTTCAGGACCTGAAGGACAAAGCCCCCGCCGACCTCGTCGCTATGGCGGAGGAGCTGGGTGTCGAGGGCGCGTCGACGCTTCGGAAGCAGGACCTTCTCTTCGGTATATTGAAGGCCGAGGCCGAAGAGGGCACGGACATCATGGGCCGCGGCACCATCGAGGTGCTGCAGGACGGTTTTGGGTTCCTGCGTTCGCCGGAGGCCAACTACCTTGCCGGGCCGGACGACATTTATGTTTCTCCGCAATTCGTTCGCAAGCACGCCATGCGCACCGGCGACACTATCGAAGGCCAGATCCGCGATCCGCAGGACGGCGAGCGCTATTTTGCGCTCACCAGCGTATCAAAAATCAATTTCGACGACCCGGATGTCGTTCGCACGCGTGTCAATTTCGACAATCTGACGCCGCTCTATCCGGATGAAAAGCTGAACCTCGACGTCGTCGATCCGACGATCAAGGACAAATCGAGTCGTGTGATCGACGTCATCGCGCCGCAGGGCAAGGGCCAACGTGCGCTGATCGTTGCACCACCGCGTACCGGTAAGACGGTCCTTCTGCAGAACATCGCCCGGGCATTGACGGAGAATCATCCAGAGGTGTTCTTGATCGTCCTTCTGATCGACGAGCGGCCAGAGGAAGTCACCGACATGCAACGCTCGGTAAAGGGCGAGGTGGTGGCCTCTACGTTCGATGAACCCGCGACGCGCCACGTCCAGGTCGCCGATATGGTCATCGAGAAGGCAAAGCGGCTGGTTGAGCACAAGAAGGATGTGGTCATCCTGCTCGATTCCATCACCCGCCTCGGCCGCGCCTACAACACTGTCGTGCCGTCGTCGGGCAAAGTCCTGACTGGCGGTGTGGATGCGAACGCGCTGCAGCGGCCGAAGCGCTTTTTCGGCGCGGCGCGTAACATCGAGGAGGGCGGGTCGCTTTCCATCATTGCCACCGCGCTGATCGACACCGGCAGCCGGATGGACGATGTCATCTTCGAAGAGTTCAAGGGCACTGGCAACTCCGAGATTGTGCTTGATCGCAAGGTTTCCGACAAGCGTATCTTCCCGGCCATCGACGTCGGCAAATCCGGCACGCGCAAGGAAGAAATCCTCGTCGACAAGGACGTTCTGGCGAAAATGTATGTCCTCCGCCGGATCCTCATGCAGATGGGCACCGTCGACGCGATGGAGTTCCTCCTCGACAAGATGAAGGATTCCAAATCCAACGAGGATTTCTTCGCGTCCATGAACCAGTAGAGCAGCGCGCTATGGCGATTGCCGAGGTGGCGCTGCTTCCCGTCCGACGGGGCGAGGACGAGGCGTTTGCGGCAGCCTTCGCCGAGGCGCGGACGTTCATCGAGGGTGCCGAGGGCTTTCTCGGGCTGACGATGCGGCCGCGTGCCGATGTGGACAGCGACGATCCATTTCTACTGATCGTGCGCTGGACGTCCGTCGCGGCGCATCGGGACGGCTTTCGCGGGTCGCCCGCTTATCATCGGTGGCGTGCGCTTCTGCATCCATTCTACGATGACGTGCCGCCCGTCCACTATGTAGTCGACCGCTCGCTATGACGAGGCGGGCTGCTGGCTCGCCAGCATCGCGCCCATCTTGTCCCACAACATGTTCATGGCCTTCATCGGGCGGACCATGACCTTGAAGTCGTCGATCAGGCCGTCGCCGTTCCAATGAATCATATCGATGCCGTTGACATGAATGCCGTCGATGTTGGCGGTGAACTCGAGAACTGCCGTGTCGCCATCTACGATCATGCGCGTATAATTGAACCCCGTGTCGGCAAAGACGCCGTCCGCGGCGCTTAGATAGGCGAAAACTTTCGCCTTTCCTTCCTGCGGCGTGTGAACGACCGGGGAATGAAACACCGCGTCGTCGGCAAGCTGAGCCGCAAGGCCGTCATGCCCGTCCTTCGCCATATGGTCGAACCAGCGGTCGAGACGCGGATCCTCGTGCGTATAGCGTTTTGTCATTCGGGCTCTCCCAGGATCCGCTGCATAAACACCATCGTCAGCCAGCGGTCGAACTTGTACCCGACCTCCGGCAAACGCGCGACCTCGCGAAACCCCATCGCCTCGTGAAAGGCAATGCTGCCGGTATTTTCGCTATCGACGCCACCAATCAGAACATGAAGTTCGCGCCCCTCCGCTTCACAAACCAATGCGTCGACCAGTAAGCGCCCGGCACCGAGGCCGCGCGCGTCGCGTGATAGGTAGACGCTGTGTTCCACCGTTCGCGAATAGGCTGGTCGGGCACGGAAAACATCGAACGTGCCGAAGCCGAGGCATTGATCCGTTTGGTCGACGGCAACGAAAACCGGCCAGCCGCCAGCGCGTTTGTCGGCAAACCACGTCTCGACGTCCTGTTCGGTCCGCAGCCTCGTATCATACCAGGCGGTCGTGTTTGCGATCGCGTCGTTCATGATGGCGCGAATTGCGGAGAGATCGTCCGTTTTCGCCCGGCGGATGCCGACACCCAAGCCCTCGCTCATCTCAGCCCTTCCCGTGCCGCCACGCGCCGCGTTAAGGAGGGGCAATCGGCGCTGGCAAGGCCCCAAATGGAAAGATCGCCCCATGAACGTGAAGCTCAACATCGATTGTACGCCGCAGGAAGCACGCGCTTTTTTCGGCCTCCCGGACCTGTCACCGGTTCATGATGCGTACGTCGCGCGGATGAGTCGATATGCCGAGGAGGGCCTGTCGCAGGAGGACATGCAGCGTGCGATGTCGCAATGGATGGGCGGCATGAGCGCGCTAAGCGATCAGGGAATGGCCGGCTTCAGAACGATGATGGCGGCGATGGGCGGCGCGGCTGGTAAGGAGTGACGGTTACCTGGCTTCATAATGTCTGAGACGATTTTCGCGCTGGCCTCGGGGGCATTGCCGAGCGGCGTCGCCATCATCAGGGTCAGTGGTGCAAAGGCATTCGCCGCGGTCGAGCTGTTCGCGCACGGGAAAACGCTGTCGCCGCGACGTGCGCAATTGATTGCGCTGACGGACCCCGACGACGGCGCGCATCTGGACGACGCGCTCGCGATCCGGTTCGATGGCCCGGCGAGTTTCACTGGCGAGGACGTTCTCGAACTTCAATGCACAGGCAGCGTCGCATTGGTGGCGCGTGTGTACGAATGTTTGGGCAAGCTCGAGGGGTTCCGACTCGCTGAACCCGGGGAGTTCGCGCGGCGTGCGTTTCTGGCAGGGCGAATGGACCTGACGCAGGCAGAGGGTCTCGCGGCGCTGGTCGATGCCGAAACGGAGTCGCAGCGGCGACAAGCCATGCAGGCCGCAGATGGTGACCTGCGGACTGTCGCCGACGACTGGCGACAGCGATTGCTGTCCCTTCGGGCGGATGTGGAAGCGACGCTAGATTTTGGCGACGCTGAAGACGATGTCGTCGAAAGTGTGACTGAAAGCATCTTCGGACCGATGAAAGTCATCGCGGATGAGATTAAGCGGGTACTGTCCTCCTCGGCCGCTGCCACGCGGATTCGACGCGGGATCGACATCGCCGTTGTCGGGCCGCCAAATGCAGGCAAGTCCAGCCTTGTAAATGCGCTGTCTCGCTCAAACGCGGCCATCGTTTCGGCAAAGGCCGGGACCACAAGAGATGTCATCGAAGTGCCGATGGACATCGGCGGTTATCGCGTGAACCTGATC
>JBAUIQ010000193.1:0-9801 GCA_049683075.1 Pacificimonas sp. | reverse complement strand
CCATCTGGCTGCGTGACTGGACGATCCGGGGCGAGAGCAATGGGCATGTCCCGCATCAGGCGGCGGGCGGCGGCGTTCGGGATCAGCACCCAGGCTTCGCCTTCGGAGGCGAGGCCGCCGGCGATGGTGCGGGCGCGCTGGCCGGCGCCCCAGAACAGGTCGAAGCGGTTGGTGCCCTTGATCGCGCCGCCCGTGTCCTGAGCCACCATCAACTTGGCGAAATCCTGCATGCGCCGGTCTTCGCCGATGTAGCGGGTCGAGAGAAAGACGGGCGCGCCGAGCGTGACGAAGCGCGGGTCGGTGGCGAGGCTGACTTCCGGCGTCACGGGAACGCCCATAGCGCCCAAGGGACCATCGCCGTTCAGCTCGCGGAAGAAAATATAGCTTTTGTTGAGGTTCATCACCTCACGGCCCTCTTCGGGGTTCGCGCGCAGCCAGCGCATCAACCCTTGCATAGAGGCCTCGCCCGGCGCGAGCACGTCGCGGTCACGAAGGACGCGGCCGATACCGACATATTCGCGGCCATTCTGGTCGGCATAGCCGATCCGCATGACGTCGCCGTCCGGGAGGCGCAGGCGGCCAGAGCCCTGTATTTGCAAGAAAAAGAGCTCGATATAGTCTTTTGCATAGGCGATCTCGAGCCCGCGCTTCGCCAGGGCCCCATCATAGATGTCGGCGCGGTCGTAATAGAGCTGATAGTCGCCGTCGGCGTCGATCCGACCCTTGGCAAGCTTAGTCTCACCGGGATTTTCGGGATCCGGTTGCTCGACCCGCACGAGGTCCTCGGGCGGCGCGTAGATCGGGACGCTGCAATCGGGCGTCGGCTGGCGGCAGCCTTCGATTTCCGGTTCGTAATAGCCGGTGACAAATGCCGCGCCGTCCGCGACGCGCACGGGCGTGAAGTTCGCTTCCCAGAACGCGCGGGCGTCGGTGACGCTAGCGGCGTCTTCGCACGGGCCAAGCCAGTCGTCGGAGATGGCGAGGCGACTGGGGTCGCTGCGCCTTGTCACGGGACGGCAGCTCTTCCGAAATGCCGCGAGCGCCTCCTCGACACCCGCCGATGCCCAGCCGGGAATGGCAGCGAAGCTGGTAAGCGCGACGCCCGCATCGACGGCCGTCTCGGGTTCTGCCGCCTCGAGTGGCGGCGGCGGCGCACTCGCCCGTTGTCGAGATCCATCCTGCGAGGACGGCGAGGCACAGGCGGCGATAGCGAGGAGACCAAGGGCAAGAATGTAACGCATAGCGCGCTTGTTTAGCGGGAAGCCGCAGCGGCGTGAATCGGTTCTTTTTCCGGCGTGTCCTCGTGCGGGAGGACGACCAACAGATCGTCGCGAAGCTGGGCAATGAGATCGGGCACGGCTGTCAATCGCGCTTCTTCGGCGTCGAGGATGCGTGTGAACGCGTCGCGCTTCAGGGTCGCAACTTCTGTCGCTAGCAAGACGTCGTCGCCCTCAAGCGTCGAAAGCACGATATCGATTAACCGTTCCGCGCCATGCAAGCGTCCCCAGAGATAGTCGTTCTCGCGATAGGCACGGGAGAAAAAGGCGCCGAAACTGTTGAAACGGATGCCCTTAAGAGTCGCCTTTGCGCCACCGAATCGAAGGCTCGTGGCATCGTCTGGCGAAATGCGATCGACCTTGATCTCGTCATATTCATTGAGGCCTTCGCCCTGCATGATTGGGAAGGTCGCGATGTCGTAAAAGGCGAAGCCCAGCCAAGCGCGCAGGATGGCGCGGCGAACGCGCGGACCGACTTCGGGCTCTCGCAGAAGCTTCGAAAGCGCCTCGTCGACCGCTTCATCGCGCTCGTGCAGTGCCATTTCCTTGCCGAAAGCGGCGATCGTATCGCCGACGTCGGCAGGAAGCGCATGCGCCCTCGCCTTGAGGTCTGCCGAGAAGAAACTGCGGTTTCGGCGGTCGAGGAAAGGGCCGAGAAGACCGTAGATCGTCTTGCGCGCACGCTCCGCGCCATCGCGCACAGCGACATCCTTGTCGTCGCGCAATAGGGCGATCTGCCTGAGGACATGGCGCAATCGGCGAATGCGAAAGCCAACGTCGTGCGTCCCGAGGAACTGCACATAGCGGTCTTTGGCTGCCAGTTTCGGCTTTGTCGTCCGGGTAATCTCATCGACACCATTCGCGCCGATCCAGCCCCAAAGGACATTGTCGAGATCTTCGGCGGGGCCGGGGTCCATATGTTCGCCGAGTTCAGCAAACACGTCCTCCATCGTCTCGACGACATCGGCAAGTTTCAGGTGCGCATAACCGGGATAAGCGTAACCCGCACGATCGACGGCGGCCGCGTTCGCCTGTTCCCTCATCGCTTTCAGCTTGGCGACGCTCGGTTTCGACGACAGGGTCCGGCGTCCGAGCGCTTCGTCGATCTCCGCGTCCGTCGACCGCGCGATGCCGTCTAGGACATAGTGCATCCGGCGAACGCGGCGCGTGATCGTGCCCAGTTCGTCGAGATCGTCCCGGATCGGCTGCTCACGCGGAATGTCGCTGAGCGAGGAGAGGATCGTCGTGAAGAAGCCGGGCGGGGCGTCGTCGGGCGTGCCGTTCCTGTTCCGTCTGCCGATGGAGCGGACGCCGGGCTTGGGATCGATATAGACGAAGCGGCGGTCGACCTCCCTGACGGCGGGCCGATTGCGCAGTGCCTCGATGGCGGGCCGGAAGGGCGCGTTGTTGAGGATGGCGCCATCGAGGAGCGGCGCCGTTTCGCGCGTGTCGGTCTCCGGGCGGTGCGGGAAAACATGGTCGAGAAACGCGTCGCGTTGCGGCCAGTCCTGTCTGCGGGCCTTCAGCACACGGTCCAGCTCCACCGTCTGGAAGGGCGGAAAAGCGCCCGGGAAACTGGCGGTCGCGCGCGCGGCGAAGGCGAGGCTTGGAATCGTGCCGATGTCACGATCCTCGGCCGCGAGGCTGCCGCGCGAATGGCCGTTGTCGCGAAAGCTGATCGTCTTCCGGTGCTCGGTCTCGATGATGCGACTCGGACTGTGGAGGCGCAGGCGCTCCGGATAGCCGTGAAAATCGGTGACGGTCACGAACAGGTCGAGCGGCTGGCTGTCAGGGAGGAGCGCGGGGCCATCAGTACCATTGTCGATCGAGCCGACGGCATCGAGCAGGTGGCCTGTGAACGTCTCGCCTGAGAAGGGCGGTTGGAACCATCGCGACCGGACGAAACGCGACAGCTTCATCTCGACTTCTTCGCGCGCCTGCGGCTCGACGATCTCGTCGGTGATGTCGCGGCTGCGACCGCGCCGCAACCAGGCGAGGAACGGGACGGCGTATAGCTTTGTGAAGCGGGACTTCGCACGCGCATCTTTTGCGAGCAATTGGTCGACATCGGCATGGTCGAGCCAGAGATCGACGATGTCGTCCATACTGCGGCCGGTCGAGATGGCCTTGGCGAGAAAGATGCCGTTGATGCCGCCAGCCGATGCGCCCGCAATGATGTCGACCATCACGCGCAGGCCCTGTTTCTCGTTCACCTTTTCAAGAAGCGCGTAATAGGTTTTTTCGGTACAGCCGTCGGGCGGCCCTTCGCCTGCCGTCAGCGCTCGCGATGCGCGTAAGAGCTTCCAAATCTCGCGCGTAATTCCGTGCATGTAGACGGCGAGGCTGATGCCGCCATAGCAGACCAGCGCGAGTCGGAGTTCTTTCTCCTGCATGGCCTGCTTTGTGGCAGCGTCCGCCGCGGCGGGCAACGCGGCATCTCCCCTCGCCAGGTCGCTGGCCTAATCTTTCGCGCGGGCCTTTCGCGCGGCGTCGAGGTCGGCGACCTTTTCGCTGGAACCCTCATCCTCAGGCATCAGGCCCAGGCGACGCGCAACCTCCTGATAGGCGGCGACTTCGCCGCCGAGGTCGCGGCGGAAACGGTCCTTGTCGAGCTTCTCGTTGGTCTTCAAATCCCAGAGGCGGCAACCATCGGGACTGATCTCGTCGGCGAGGATGATGCGCGCGAAATCATTGTCCCAAACGCGGCCGAATTCCAGCTTGAAGTCGACGAGGCGGATGCCGATCCCGGCGAACATCCCAGACATGAAGTCGTTGATGCGGATCGCCATGTCGTTGATCTCGTGCATCTCTTCCTGACTCGCCCAGCCGAAGCACGCGATGTGTTCGTCCGTGATCATCGGATCGCCGAGCGCGTCGTCCTTGTAGCAATGTTCGAGGATCGTGCGGGGGAGCGGCGTCCCCTCCTCGATACCCAGACGCTTGGCGAGCGTTCCCGCCGCGACGTTCCGGACGATGACCTCGATCGGGACGATTTCGGCCTGCCGCACGAGTTGCTCGCGCATGTTGAGGCGGCGGATAAAGTGGTTGGGAATGCCGATGCCACCCAGAAGCGTGAAGATATGCTCGGAAATGCGGTTGTTGAGAACGCCCTTGCCGTTGATCGTCCCCTTCTTCTGATTGTTGAAGGCGGTGGCATCGTCCTTGAAATACTGGATGATCGTGCCGGGCTCCGGCCCCTCATAGAGGATCTTGGCCTTGCCCTCGTAGATCTGGCGGCGGCGGGACATGGCGGTCTCCTTGAACGGACGACGCCCCGGCTGTGCGGAACCGGGGCGAGCAGGCGTCGGCACATAATGTGCACGTAGGCCAAAGGCTAGACGAAGGCCCCAAGCCCGATGACGACGACGGCATAGATGGCAAGCACAACCGCGCCCGCAGCGGTCAACGCCAACGTCCTGACGAGCGCCCCGAACCTGCCAAGGCCGTATGTGCCCTTCAGTTGCTAGTACATGTGCATCTGATGCGCTATAATGAACAGCAGGACCAGAAGACCCCAGCCAAGACGCGTTAGCGTACCAAGCAGCCACAACGTGATCATCATCAGGCTAAACACGCTGAGCGAATAAAGAACAAAGACCATATGGTCATAGAAATGAACGTCGCGTCGCCAGAAAAACAGAAGCCAAAGCGAAGGGAGGGACAGCGGGACGAGAAGGAAGGAGAATTTATAGGCCGACTGCTTGACACGGTAGATTGCATAGTCGGGGTCCTCGAACATCTCGACGACCGGTTTGTTGAGCCAGTCAAGCCCGTCTATGCCATTGATGAACTGGAAGTCGCCCTCCTCGGCGGCGCGTTCCAGTTCCTGCCCGAACGTCGCGGTCGAAACTTCGACGTCAACCTTTACAGGCGGCGTTCCTTCGGGGGCCGCGGCATCGAGCGCGTTGGCTTCCACCAGAGCCCTCTCGAAACCGGCTTGCGTGCTTTGCAATTGGACCATCGGGGCGATGAGGGCCCCGATTCCGGACGGGTCTTCGAGAGCTTCGATCTCCGCCTCCAACCTTTGCATATCGGCATCGAGCTCAGCGATGCGACGGGTCAATTGCGCGGCGGTCATACTTGCTTCGACATTCGCCACCGGGTCGGCATCCTCGGTGAAATTTCCGTCCGGTCCGAAGAAGGCAAAGGTAAAATAGAGCGCAAAGATCGAGAACAGGAAAACGCCGAATGGCGGGACGTAGCGCGCGCGGTGTCCGTCGATATAGTCGCGGGTCAGCTTTCCGGGGCGGAACACGAGCAGCGGCAGCGTTCGCCAGACCTTCCCGTCCAGATGCAGAACGCCGTGTGCCAGCTCGTGCAGCAATTCGCCGATGGAGCGCTTCAGATGCGCGTGCTGGCCACATTGGGGGCAGTAATTGCCGGGCGTCTGCGTGCCGCAATTTGGGCATTGCGCCTGATGCGTGCCGATGTGTTTGGCATGCCGTGCAGGCGTATCGGGACTGCCGCCGAGCGGACGCGCCGCGCCGCCGCCGAAAATTGCTCCGCCCTGTTCCTGCCAGTCCGCCATGGCATGCCTATCCGTGGTTCAGGGGCACTGTATTGCCTAACTAAGTCAGTTGAATCAAGCGCCGCCGCGCATTGCGAGCCGTCCGGGCCCGCCCTATCTGAGGCGTGACAATCGACGACTGGTCAAAAAAGGGAAGATTTCGCCATGGCCGACATGAACGATCGCAAAAAGGCGTTCGAGCAGAAGTTCGCGAACGATGCGGAACTTCAATTCAAGGTGACAGCCCGCCGGAACCGCCTGCTCGGCGAATGGGCGGCGGAGAAAATGGGTCTGACCGCCGAAGAGCGCGACGTTTATGCGCGCGAGGTCGTCGCCGCGGACTTCGAGGAAGTCGGCGACGAGGATGTTTATCGCAAGGTCCATGGCGACCTGAATGCGCGCGATGGCCTTGAAGTCTCCGAAACCGAGGTTCGCTCGGCGATGGACGAAAAAATGGTCGAGGCGCGCCGCCAGTTCATGGAGGAAGTCTAAGTCTCATGCCGATGGCGCATGACGATATCGTCCGCCTGATCGAGGCGAACATCGAAGGCGCTGTGGTCGAGATGACCGATCTTGCGGGCGACAACGACCATTGGGCCGCGACCGTGACGGCGCCCGCCTTTGCCGGGCTGAGCCGTGTTAAGCAGCACCAGATGGTCTACAAGGCGCTGGAGGGCCGTATGGGCGGCGAACTTCATGCGCTGCAACTGACGACAAAAACACCGGAGTAAGACGAATGGCCGACGCACAGACGCGCATCAAGGACATGGTGACGTCCAAGGACGTCTTCCTGTTCATGAAGGGCACCCCCCTTTTCCCGCAATGCGGCTTTTCCAGCCGGGCGGTCGCGATCCTCGAACATATCGGCGTGGAGTTCGACAGCGCCGACGTCCTGCAGGATCCGGAAATCAGGAATGGGATCAAGACCTATTCCGATTGGCCGACGATCCCACAGCTTTACGTGAAGGGTGAATTCGTCGGCGGCTCCGACATCATGATGGAAATGTACGAGGCCGGTGAGCTTGGCGAGATGATGAAGGAAAAGGGTGTCAAGGCGAGCGCGTGAACGCGTTTTGGGCGGGGCTGACAGCGCTATCGCTAGCGGCCTGCTCGACGGCGACGGGTAAAGCTGTCGCCCAATCCGAAGGGTCTTACGAGGACAGATTCAGCGACAGGGTCACGGTTGAAACGAGCGATATCGATCGCTTCTGGACGACCTATGATCGCGTGGCTGCGCTCACCGACCGCGCGGACCGGATCCGCATCCTGCAGGACGACTATATCGACGGCGGGACACGCGGCGTTCGGCTGCTGATGGCCGCGCGAAACTATACGGCGGGCGAATTCATCGACGCCTTCGATGCCTGGCCCGCTTTCTGGACGAGTATCCGTCCGGCAACTGCACGGGCCGAGCAGGCGTCGGCGACGCTGAATGAAGACCTGGAGAGGCTTACGGCGCTCTACCCGCCGCTCAAGATGCCAGCCGTCACCTACGCCATCGGACTTTTGCGCACGGGCGGTACGATCGTCGATGACCACGTCCTCATTGGCGCGGAAGTGGCGCTGGCCGGTCGCGATGTCGATCTGTCGGAAATGCCGACGGAGATGCAGGCACGACTTGGTCCCTTTTTTGCGACGGAACCGTGGCGCAACAACGCCCAAAACAATGTGCACGAAATCGTTCATACGGCACAGGAAGCGCCCGCCGACACCGTCGCGGCGCGCGTTCTTTACGAAGGCGCGGCCGATTTCGTCGCCGAGAAAGTGACAGGCCGTACCGCGCCGATCGACGCTTATAAGATCGGCCCCGGGCAGCTCGACCGGCTCCGCACCGCGTTTCGCCGCGATCTCGACAGCGGCAACTTGAACCCGTGGCTCTATAATGGACCAGATAACGAGTTCGGCGTCGCTGACATCGGCTATTTCGTCGGCTACCGCGTCGCCTCCCGATTGTTCGCCGCAGCGCCAGATGAACGCAGCGGAATCGCCGACCTGATCGAATTGGACTATGGCGATCATGACGCCGTCGTGGCGGCCATCAAACGGTCAGCGTTTCTTGAAGAAGGACGCCCATAAGCGGAAACGGCTCCTGCAACGACCGGCTGAGCGCCGCCTCGCCTTGACAATATGATGAAGGTTTGGCGGCGGTTTCGTGACGGTCGCGCTGCCGCTCCTGTCGCTGAAATTTACACATTCGCCCAAGTCATCGGGACCGCCACTCTAGGGACTGTCTTGGCATGTTTCCTGCTGCGTAACGATGATCGCGAAACCGGGCGTTTCGTTGTCGCGATATTGTCATAATTTCATAAGGATATTGTCATGTTCAGGACCCTCGCCGTCGCCATCGCGGTCACCGCCGCAGCCCCGGCACTTGCCGCCCCGATTTTCTTTGATAACCGCGCGGATTTCGACGCCGCGCTCAACAACTTCCTGATCGACACGCAGGGCTTTGAAAGCTTCGAAAACGAGACGCCCGGATCGACGTCGGGAGCTGCCGGATTCCAATTCGACGACTTCGGCGTCACGTCGTCCGCGCAGATCCTTCTGGAGGGCCAGCCGATCTCTGGCGCCGCCACACGAAACGGAACGGACGGCCAGCAGTCGATCGGGTCCACCTTCGGCAATAGCAGCCTTTCGCAGACCCTGACCTTCACCTTTGACGAAGGGATCAACGCGTTCAGCCTCGACATCTTCGGTTTCGATACGGGGGACGGCACGTCGATCGACGCGAATGTCTTCGGCGAGACCGAGACAGCCGTTGCAACGGGACGCGAAGATACGACGACGGGTTTCCCGCGCGTTCCCGATGGACAGTTCTTCGGTGTCATCGATCCCGATCAGGTCGCGACCGTCTTCTCGTTCACGCGAAGCGCGCGAAGCAGCGATTTCGTCAATTTCGACGCGGTGTCCTTCGCGACATTTGGTGAGAATATCGACGTCCCTGCGCCGGGCGCTCTCGGCCTGATGCTCCTCGGCCTTGCAGGGCTGCGCCTACGCCGTCGCTAGGTCCATCGCTCCCTCTCTTGTCCGATGGCAGGTTTCGTAG
The DNA here is from genome assembly GCA_049683075.1 of Pacificimonas sp. Taxonomy (GTDB): domain Bacteria; phylum Pseudomonadota; class Alphaproteobacteria; order Sphingomonadales; family Sphingomonadaceae; genus Pacificimonas. Next base: position 971 of record JBAUIQ010000193.1, on the reverse strand, counting down.
GAGACACCGACGTTCGGCGCGAGAGAGGGAGTGCTTATCATGAGTCATGAAGGGCGCTGCCTTTGCGGCGCGGTGCGGATCAGCGTGGATGAGCCACTGTCCACGCCGGATGCCTGTCACTGCATCGAGTGCCGAAAGCAGACCGGTCATTTTCTCGCCAGCGTCGATGTGCCCGAAGACCGCCTGACCATTGAGGGCGAGGACAATGTCGGCTGGTGGGCCTCGTCGGAAAAGGTGAGGCGCGGATTCTGCAAAACCTGCGGCTCGACGCTGTTCTGGGATCCAATAAATCATCCGCGCGTGGCGGTCGCCATGGGTCTGTTCGACCTGCCGACGGAAACCTCGCTCGGGATGCACATCTGGACGTCCGAGAAGGGCGACTATTACGACATCGCCGACGGCTTGCCGCAGAACGAGCGCTAAACCGGGGCGAGCCCGTCGGCCGCCAGATATATCGTCTCCGCTGCCGCCATATAATCGCGTGACAGCGGCAGCGCGCGGCGATCGCGGACATATTGCAGCTGGTAGTTGCACATGCCGCCATGGCGAAAGACCGTCTCCGCGCCGGCAAGATAGAAGATCCACATGCGGTAGAAGCGCTCGTCGTACATCTCGACGAGCTTGTCCTTCGCCGCGACGCAGCGGTCGTACCAATGGTGAATGGTGTGGGCGTAATGAACGCGCAGCGTCTCGCAGTCGGACATGATCATGCGGTGCGGCTCGCTGGCCGCGACGATCTCCGACAAGGCGGGGTTGTAACCACCGGGAAAAATGTAGCGGTCCGTGAAGGCGTCGGTCTTGCCGGGCCCACCCATGCGGCCGATGGTATGGAGCAGCATGACGCCGTCGTCGCTCAGAAGGCGGCGCGTCTGTTCGAAGAACTCCGGATAATGCCGTTTCCCGACATGTTCGAACATTCCGACCGAGACGATACTATCAAATGTGCCTTTCACGGCGCGGTAGTCGATAAG